>NZ_CP017260.1:300000-492500 GCF_001735745.1 Formosa sp. Hel1_33_131 | reverse complement strand
TTACTGGAACTGAGCTCTTTAAAATCATAAAAACCGTGATAAACGATCCAAGTCGTTATATGAATAGTTTTTTGACATTCGTTTCTTGGACGTTGTTCTTATTGATGCCATTGTATGCTTTTATTTTATGGTTGTTTTTCAGAAAAAGTCAACCTTATTTTTACTGTCATCTTATTTTTGCTATTAATCAGCACGCTTTTTTGTTCTTGTTATGTGGTCTTGTTCTTGGAATTAAACTTTTGTTTCCCGATCAATCCTCACAACCAGAAAACTATGCACTTTTGTTGATTCCTATTTATATGTTTATAGGCAAAAAACAGTTGTACCAAAAGGGATGGATTGGCACATTTTTTAGAATGTTTGCAGCCTTCTTTTTATACCTTATGCTATTCATTTTGGTTATTACTTTGTTATTTGCATTGTGGTTTGATTTGAATTTTTTGTGATATTTAATTCATTGCGACACCAATTTTCACACTTTTGGAACGCGATCTCCCTTTATCGTCAATAACACCAATTTGAAACGTCCCTGGTTGTAAGGACCAAAATTGAGTTTCCTGAGGGTCTGAGCGTCCAATAAATTGTTCGTCAACAAACCAATAGACTTCATTTACATCGGCATCTACCGTTGCTTTAAGGGGAAGGTTATTAAACAGTGTTTCTCCGGGCGACATTAAATATTCCGTATTGGACATGGGGGACACGATTTTTGGCACAAACCCCTCATTTGTATTAGTCAGTTGATTGCTGTTTTTCTTATTTTGATTAGGGTCAAAAATAGGAGGTGTTTTTCTGGGGACTCCCGCAGCTCGAAATATTTTCAATACATCCGTTGTCCAAAATTCAAATACTTCAGTTTGTATGTCTTTTCCGTCGTTGTGCGACCTGTAACCTGTTTTAGTATTTACATAAATCTCCCTACAGATATCACACTTTTCTATGGACGATGTTCCTGGTATAAAGTGTGTGGATAACTTTCGTCTACAAAACGGGTGTGCCAGTTGTCCAGAAGCAGCACAGACTTCGACCTCACGAATCCCTGGTGGCCTCGATTCCATATCTTCGAACGCTTCATAATTCGGTGATTTTTTGTTCTCATTCATGACGTTCTGTGCAATTTCAAAAAGCAATGGGGTTGCTAATTGCCGCCCATTAAATACAGGATTTCCATACCCATCAAAATTGCCTAACCAAACTGCCAAAATATACCTATCAAAAATCGCAATGGACCAACAATCCTTAAAGCCTATCGAAGTTCCTGTTTTATAACTTATGGGTTGTGTGCCCGTTTCTGAATTATAATTATTCCCAAAGGCAGAGAGGCTATAGCTATTTGGTTTGGGGTTTTTCATCAGAATTTGTTTTGTAAGCCAGCAGGCTTCATGACTCAAATAATGATTTTCTGAAGGTAAATTTTCAGGGCTTACAGAAAGATAGGTTTCATTCGTTTTTTGGAAGGTACCATTGTTCGCCAACACACCATATAAGGACACCAGTTCTCTCATGCTAAATTCTGCACTTCCTAATACAATCGATAATCCATAATGGTCTTTATGTTTTAAATCTCCGAGGTCCAAACTTTTTAGGAGATCATATAAGTTTGGATCTTTGACTTGCGAAGCCAACGCTACTGCTGGCACATTTCGGCTGTTAATGAGTGCCTCCCATGCTTTTACTGGGCCTTTAAAGTCCAGTTCATAATTATCTGGTGCATAGCTAGAAAAACTTGTTGGGGCATCTTTTAACATGGTCATTGGGTGGATGACGCCTTGATCCATCGCCAACGCATACAAAAGAGGTTTAAGTGTGGATCCTGGTGATCTTCTTGCCCGCGTGCCATCGACTTGACCTTGTATTTTTTGGTTAAAAAAATCGACGGATCCAAGACTTGCAACGACTTCCATATTGTTCTCATAATCGACTAAAAGGACTGCAGAATTTTTAACGCCCAGAGGGCTTTTTCGATGTACATATTGTTTGGTTAATCTAGTGATCAACTTTTGAAGTTTCCAATCCAAGGTTGTATAGATGCGATTCTCATCTTTAAACGTATTTAATATTGAGGTTGTAAAATGTGGCGCTCGGTAGGGGGTGAAATAACTCATATTCAAAGCCATTTTTGAATGCGTAATTTCATCTGATGTTGGTTTCTCTTCATTGACTTCTTGCCATTGTTTGAAAAGCCGCATTCGGGCGTTGGTTAGCTCTGCTGGAATTTCACGTTTTCGAGGGTTGTATTTTGATGGGTTCTGTGGTAAAATACTTAGAAACAAGGCTTCTTGTAAATTGATTTCTGAAAGGTCTTTTTCAAAATAAATTAAAGAGGCTGCAGCAAAGCCTTCGATATTTCCGCCACAAGGTGCTAAATTTATATAAGCTTCAAGGATGTCATCTTTTGAGTAATACAACTCCAAATACATTGCATAGGCCATTTGTTTGAGCTTCCCTAGTATTGTTCTTGTTTTCATTCCATAATACAAGCGAACGACTTGCATGGTAATGGTGGATCCGCCAATTCTCACATTACCAAGGATGTAAGTTTCTGTAATGGCTCTGAGGATTGCAATAGGGTTTACTCCTGGATGGTAATAGAAATAGCGGTCTTCTTTTAGTAACAGAGCTTTTTTAATTAAAGGGCTCGAAGCGTTGATATGAGAAAACATTCGGTATTTGTCATCATCGGATAAGGTAATTCGTAGTACATCTTTGTCACGGGTATAAACAACCTGTGAAAAATCCTTATCCGCTAGAATTCCCCCAGAAGGTTTAAATATAAAGTAGGGGATAAGCAATACCAGAAGTAGTACTAACAACTGGTATAGCTTTTTTTTGAGATGCATCAGAAAATTATTCAACTACAAAATTTTCATTTGGTGCATATCCGAAAATGGAGAGGTCATACATAGATTCTCCATAAAATGGGGGCGTGATAAAAGTTCCTTTGTTGATGGCTCTAACTTTATAAACAAACTCTTGAATATTTGGGTTTACGTTACCATAGAATATAACTCTATCCTCTCTTACATCTACATAGTCTGGAGTCCACGTACCACTGTTGTTATTCCGAACTAAAGTGCTGCTTACTTCTAATCCTGCGGGTAATAAATCAACAAAAGCAATGTCAGACAACCTTTTGTCGTTCAAACTTCTAAATTTTAGATGTACTTCAATTTCTTCTCCCAGTGCTGCTTTTTGGATGATATTTCCTTTTAAATCTGTAAATGTACGGGACACTTCAATAGAATTGCTGGCACTCGTTTTAGGTGCTTCTAATTCATAGCCCGCTTGAATGACCTGATAATAGGCGGTTCGATCTTCCTCTACATCAAATACTAATTTCTCGGTTTTATCCGAAAATTTGTTCACAGGGAATTTTCCCGTAGGAAGAAGGAGTACTTTTTCTTGTTCATTACCAGAAATTTCATAGATGCTGATGTTGCCAACAGCGGGTTCTTTCGTTGCTTTTGAAAAGGCATTAAGTGCCATAATACTATAGGATGAATTTAGTGTATTATAGTTGCCACTTTCGAGATCTTTCACCATTTCTTGAATGATACTTTCTGAAACATTTTCCAATGCATCGGTTTGGTGCGAAGCTAATAGATACAATAATTGAGCATTATGCATCAAGTTATCATAGAAATTCCAAGAATGGTTTTGTTTTTTGAAGTTTGCTTTTACAACCTTATTTAACAAACGTTTTCCTTGTTTTTCCTGTTGCATTAAAAAATAGGCACCAGCGATATATCCTGCGGTCAAATCCTGTTTCCAATCTTCAAATTTAACCTCAAGCTTGTTTCTAAGTGATGTAATATAATTGGTGGTAATAATCTCGTTTAAAGTTAGTATATAGATCGCATAGGCTTGAACACGGAACTCATGTGCACTGGATAAATCACTTCGTTTTGCGATCCTTCTTAAGGCCTCTAGTGTTCTATTGTATAAATTATCAGACACATTATATCCCGACTGTTTACATTGCGTAATAAAGTGTGCTGCATAGACGGTTATAAAATCAGAAGTATGAGAATTTGCCGCCCATATTCCAAATTTACCTTCTCCATTTTGTCGTGCTTGTAAAATCTTTAGGGTATAGCTTATTTTATTGAGGAGTTCATCTTCGTCAATCTCAAATCCTGTAGCATCTTTTAGTAATAAATAGGGGAACCCTTGACTCACTATTTGCTCAGTACACCCGTAAGGGAATTTATCAAGGTATTGGATCAAGCCTTTTGAAAGTCCTTGTGGTAAGAACGAAACCGAGGTATTTAAAATTCGGTAATCTTCATACATTTTCCTTGGAGTCTCAACTTCGATTTTCTCATTGCGAACCGTTCCCGTTTTTACGGTTGTTTGGTACGAAATCGCAGGCCTCACACTTAAATAGGACGCAAGTTTTGTTTCTGATTTTTTTGATGTGGCTTTGAATGTTAAAGAGGCTGCGCCAAGCAGTTTGTTTACATGAACCTTAAAGGTTACAGTAGTGTCTTGATTTTGACTTATTTTAAGATTCATATTGGCAGGTTCAACCTTAAGATGTGGAGAGGCTAAAACCGCTAAATTTATAGGTAAATTTTCTCCCGATTCTGACACAGTATTGGTGACCGTCACCGTGACCTGAAACGCATCTCCTGGGGTTGCAAATACAGGAACATTTGGACTGATTACAAATGGGTTTTTAACAATTGCTTTTTCTTCTGCTGTTCCAATTGCATTGGCAGAAACGGCAACGGCCATTACACGTAAGGTGCCATTAAAATAATCAGGGACGGTGTATTCTAAGCTGCGTTCATTTTGATCGGAAGACACAATGCCAGACCAATAGACTACGGGTTTGTGTTGTTTTCTTTTGAAAGGGTTCAAGTTTTTTCCAATATCGTCAAAACCAGAACCTCCTCCCATAGCGGACACCCGTTGCGAGAGGGAATACTCAGGAAGTATCAAATCGAGTAATTGAGATGTTTTTACTTCCAATGCATTCTTTTTAAAGAAATGCGCTAAGGGATCGGGAGTTTTATATTTAGCCACTTGTAAAATTCCTTCATCCACCGCAAAAACAACAATTTTAGTAGGCTTTTCAGTTTTATATTTAATACGAAACACCTCTCCAGATTTTGCCTTTGAAGGAATGTCTAAAGTAATGGGATTTATTCGTTTTTTCTTGCTAATCTCAAAGGGTGCAATACCATAACTTAGGGGCGTGATATAAATATTCTTTGAATCGGCTGCCCGAACAAATGAAACGTTTATATAGCCATTACCTTCTAGTTCTTTAGGAATTTTGATTTTTGTAAGAAATGAGTTTGTTTCACTCACAAACCATTTCGATGCATAGACTTTATCTTTTTCAATCGTAATAATTCCAGCACCTTTATAAGGCGCTTTTACATAGATTTCAATTTCTTCTCCGGAATCGAAATCTGTTTTGTTTAGTTTGATTTCCAACTCGGCAGTTTTATCCAAGGAACGTGAAAGATTCCCCATGCCTACTACAGAAAAATTAAGATGTGAAAATTGAACCCCTTCTTTATTTTTAATTATGAGTTCATATTTTCCTGGCTCGCTCGTTGGGAGGTTAAAATTGAGTCCGGAGGTAGGAAGGTTTTTTTGAACGTCGGATAATGGAATTTTTTTAGATACAGATTTATAAGCGTAAATCCCGTTCGGTTTTTTTGTCAGTACGGATATTTGATCGATTCGATTCACTATAAACTGTAAATCTGATACGGTTGTCTTTTTTAAACTTGAATTAACAGCAATTACTTGGACCGCACGTTCGGAGTCTTTATAGATATAAGACAAGTCTCCATTTGTTTTAGTTCCTATCAAATATTCTAATGGTGAGACTAAAACATTGGATACTGAGGTGACACTTCTACCACCTTCTTTCTCAAAGCCATCGGCTATAAACGTTAAATTATAAGTTGATGCATCAAATCGGTCTAGTTTTAAATCAAATACGGCCTTACCATCTGCGTCGGTCAACTGTTCAGGAAGATTTTCAGAATAGGACACTCGTGATGATAGAGGGTCATAAAATCGATAATTTCGAAATTTGGGAAATCGCATTCTGCCCGGTGAAAATGTGATTCGAGAGGAAACTTTATTTCCACTTGCTGGCGAGCCAAAAAGATTCCGAAGGCTTACTTGACCTTTGATCCATTCTGGAGACACCCAAGCTTTATCACCAATCCCCGGAAATACGGTCGAAATACTCAATCGGTCTGGAAGGAATTCTTCTACTGAAACCGTCGTAGATCCAATACTGCGATACCTCCGCTTATTCTTAACAGTATAAAGATTAATTTGGTAGGTTCCTGTGGGCGATGAGTTTTCTGTAATGTATTTAATTTCTTCAAATCCACTATTGTTTAATTTAAACCGTTTTTTATAAATCTCTAATCCTCTAGGATCAATAATACTAGCCTCCACAGGTGCACCCTCCAAGTTACTTCTCCAATCACCCGATTTAGTAATCATAGCAATATTAAATTCATCCCCAGGTCGGTAGATGCCACGTTCAGAAAATAAATAGGCGTTCAATTTAGCGGGGTCAGATGATCCATAGACACCTCCTATATCAAATTTTGAATAATTTAACCAGCGCCCAGAGGCTTCTACAGGTAAAAAGGATAAATCCTCACCTTTGGTTACAACAAATGCTGTGGGTTGCTTTTCGTCTTTAAAACTATCCAAAGAAGGAAAAGCCACATGTCCACTTGTATCTGAATAGGATGACAAGATTGGGATTCCATTTTTACCCAAAACTTGCACTTTTGCATTGGCTACGGGCAGCCCTGTTTTAATAGATTGTATAAACAAATCACGGTGCTGGTTGGCACTCTCTTTGACTAAAATGCCTAAATCACTAACGATAATAAGACGCTTATCGGTTACACTTCCTTCTTGATTTGTATAGGTCTTTTCGGACATTGCTTTAAAGAAGAATACCCCATTTCTGGATTTTCCTGTAGTCCCCTTTTTTAGATATTTTGTAAAATCGAAGGAAAAAAAGTTGGATTCACCTGGATCTAGTGTTTCTAGGTTTTTGTATTCGATATGATTTTCTACAATATTATCTTCTGAAAACAACCAGTTTCTAAAATTGAGATTGGTAAGGTTTCCGTTAGATTGTGTGATCAGATGATTTATTTGGTCTGGAAGGACTCTCCCTATTTGAAAACGCACGTGTTTTATGCCTTGAGACATTATCGAAATCTTTTTTTCTCCAGTTGAAGAAAGAATGATGCCATCATGCATGATTTCAAGTTCTTCTTGGAAAGGTCTTACTCTGAATATGACCTCATAATCTTTTGATAAAAAATATTTACCATAAAAAGGAGTTCCTTTTTTTATTTTCAAATAGACGTATCGCAATGGCGGGACATTCATTTTAAAACTATTAATATTCTCAAATTCGTGTTCAGATTCCATGGCAGTCAGCTGAACTGAGATACTTAATTTTCTAACTTCGGGGCCTATTTTTTTTACATCATACCAATGATGATTCTCTATTCTTTCTTGTCCAGGCAAAGCAGGCAAGTCCATGGGTAACACAAGGAGTTCGGCGTTTTTGAGTAAATCCGAGGCTCTTATCTTACCTTTTGTGTCGATGACTAAAAACTGTTCAGACTCATATTCCTTGTTTTTTACAATGGTTTGTTGTATCGATTCAATACGAACAAAATTCAGCATCCCTGGAATGATAACTTTGGTGGATACTTCAGATAATTTACGATTGCCCTTCCATGAACTTTTCGTCCCTTTTTCGATCGTTAGTTCCATCTGGACATCATCTTCAGGAATAGGCAACGGCTCAGATAAGACATATGCTGTACTATAAAAATCATCGTATGTGATACTGAATTTATAGTCTTTGTTTTTAAACGTTTGAATTTCGGTATCGAGTTTATAGGGCTTTAGTGAAACGCGGCTTTCAAACTCGTTCGGATCAATAGGGTGTGAGAAATTTACTGTTGCAATGACTTGCTTGATGTTTTCGTCAAGAACATCAATATGGAATTGACTGGAAGCAATCCAAAGAGTGAATGGACTTGTTTCAAACACTGCATTATAGGTTTCTAATTTGATATGTTTAGAGAATAATTCCCGATCCATTTCAATCTCATATTCTGTACCCGGAGCCCATTGTTCTACGGGGTGAAAGCTGATTTCGTTGTCAGCAGACCAGCTCCAAATACCTTTTATTTTGGGTTGAATTAAGAGACCTGTTGCGATCTCTTTTTGAACATCTTCAATTTTTGATACCGATCCGTTGAATTTTATATATAATGGAGGAACATTCTCTTGTTTTTCAAGGTTTGGGGCGGCTGGAACTGAAACAGTAAAATTTATTTTTTTTTCATTTGACCCACAAGATTTTAATATAAAATTCACACCAATGATTAGTATTAAAATCCCTATTGAAATTCCTGTGATTTTTGAAGGTTTAGATTTCAAAAATTCTCCTATTTTTTTCATGGGTGTGAGGTATTATATATTACAAGTTAGCTTCCTTCTAAACGTATGATTTTTTCAAATATTACTTTCATTAATTTTATTTACTTTTTTCTAACTGAAAGAATTGATGTAATTAAAAGTCCAATTCCCAATCCAATTAGTATCGATCCAACAAAGGCGAGTGGCGATGTATCTAAGAAAAAGAATCCCACTCCAATCCCAATAATGAGACCGCCTCCGATCGCCCAACTACTCTTGTCGTCTTTTATATTTGTCATTGTGTTTAGTTTTAATAATTGCTTGTTTCCATAAACGCTGCTAATGGCTGACATTTTTGTTTTAGGTCACTCCTAATTTTGCGTTTCCATTCGTTCTTTAAAATACTTAAAACAATGCTGTCTCTTCTTGTGTCATCGGTCTTAGGGCAGTTGCTTCGTAAGACGCCCTCGGTTGTGCAGCCTATGTTTTTCATAGCATCAATACTTTTTATATTCTCATTATCCGCTCTAAACTCAACCCTTTCTGTTTCTAGAATTTTAAATGCAAATTCTAATAAAAGAAACTTACAATGTCTATTGAGTCCGGTTCTTTGGAATTGTTTTCCAACCCAAGTATATCCAATTTGTAAGCTTGAATTTTCAAGTTGAATATCATAAAAGCGAGTACTACCAGCGTAGCATTTGTTTATTTTGTCATAGACAATAAACGGATATTCTTTTTGATTTTCTTTCCCTTTTAAAGCGAGTTTTAAATAGTTTTTTAAATTTTTTTCGGAGTCAGCCTTTATTAAAGAGTAAGTCCATAGTTCAGGTTCGTTGAGTGAGAATTTTAGCAACTCATTAAAATGATTTTCTTTTAAGGGTTCTAGAATTACAAAATCATTTTCTAGATAATAATCGTTATTAAAATTGAATTTCATAGTCGGGGTATTTATGTGTTTACTTCAGTTTTTCTATTTTTTCATCAGTCCATTCTGATACCGATAATCGTTTGTTTGATAGTAGGAAATGATTTCTTCTAATGCCATTGCGCTTTCAGTTTCAGGTTCCAAGCTGTTTGTTTGTTGATCGTATTTATAGAAGTATGATTTATTTTGGTCGCCTAAAATAGATAATTTATCAGCCTTTAATAACCCAAGTTTTCTATAATTTCCAATGAACGCTCTTTGGTCAGCAATGTCTATTGTGTTAATATCCTTACCATAAAAATTGGAGGTGTATTCCCATCCTAAATAGCCAAACAATGTGGGGAAAAAATCTATTTGTGAGGCTTGTTTTACAATCTTCGTTTTGGGGGCGTTAGGGAGGTTGTAGATAAGTGCAGGAATATGGTATTTACCAACATTCAATTCCCATTTCCCAGCAGAGTTGGCACAATGGTCTGCCATGATAGCAATGACAGTAGTGTCAAACCAAGGCTTGTCTTTTATGGTGTTTAGAAACTTACCAATAGCATAATCGGTGTACTTTACGGCACCATCTCTTCCAGTCCCAGAAGGAATGTCTATTTTGTTTTCTGGATAGGTATAAGGACGGTGATTTGAGGTGGTCATGATAAAATTAAAGAAGGGTTTGTTGGCGGCATAATTTAGGTCCGCTTCTTTAATGACTTGTTTATAGATGTCTTCATCACAAACGCCCCAAGCATTTTCAAACTGAATATCTTTATCTTTAATGTTGGTTCTTTTTGCAGTGAATGATTCTCCAAAAAGATACCCACGACCGCGATCGACAATGTCAAATCCATTGGATCCAAAGAAGTTATTCATATTATCAAAATAGCCATCGCCTCCATAAAAGAATGTTCTCGAATAGCCTTTTTCTTTAAACACATCTCCGATGTTATGCAGACCTCTATTGTTTTTTCTTTTGACGATGCTTCTCCCTGGCGATGGGGGTACAGAGAGCGTAATTGCTTCCATCCCTCGAACGGTGCGTGTGCCCGTCGCATACATGTTTTCGAAATACACACTCTGTTTTTGTAACGCATCTAAGTTTGGAGTTATACTTTTTTGGTTCCCAAAATGGTGGAGGAAATCGGCATTAAAACTTTCTAAACAGATGAAAATTACATTGGGTTTTGTTTCTGGATTGTAAGCTTTTACTGTTCTTGAGATGCTGTGTTTATCTTCAGAAAAAAGGGTGTCGTTTGGGGTGTTTAAATTTCCTTTTAATTTTCTAAAAGATAGCTCTAAATCCTGTGTCTTATAGAAGTCGGTATAATTCAATTCGTTGTTTTTAAAAGCTGAAAAGAAGGAGTAAATGCCAGCTTTTGAGATTTCATTTTCATAGCGATTCTTTGACCATTCTGCATCATTATTGTCTATATAAGCCCCGTACAAAAAAGGAATTATTAAGACAGTAACTAGTAAGATTCGGTCTTTTGAAGTTCTTTTGGAGGAAAATGTATTTTTAAAAACGTTCTGTTTTTTTAGAATATAATATTGTAAAAACACCAAGACAAACACTACAAATAACAGTAAGGGGATTGGATAGGATTCATTGATGTTTTGCACGACTTCATAGGTGTAGATTAAATAATCCACGGCAATGAAATTAAATCTGTTCTGAAATTCTTCCCAAAATGTCAGTTCTGCAAAAAATGAGAAGGTGAGTATGAGGGTTGTTAAAAAATAAAAGACATAGGTACATGATTTATCCACAAGACTGCCAATCCATTTGTTGGGAAACAGTATTAAATAAAGAGTGTATAGGATTACAAAAAACGAAATCACCCCAATGTCAAAAAATAATCCAGTGAACAGAACTCGAAAAAAATTGAGTATGGAAAAATCAATTTCTGAGAAGGACCAAACATAAAACACACATCGGACACTAAAGGAAATGAGTATGAATTGTAAAATAAAGTTTTTGTAGGTAGATAAGCGGCTGTTTTTTTTCATTTTTTAGGTTCGATTTATGATATAGGGGAGATAGGTTATTGCAAAAATGACTATGAATGTGAGTGCAGCAAAAGTAACTGCTCCTGCTGAAATGTCTTTTATGAATCCTATTTTAGGGTGGTTTTCTTTATGTACAAAATCGGCTAATTTTTCAACGGCCGTATTCATGCCTTCTATGCTCATAACCAATCCCATCGCAATGATTTGATTGATCCAATCTTGTTTAGAAATGCCAACGATAAAACCCAGTAAAATGGTTAACGAAAAAACGAAGGTTTGGGCCATGATGCTGTGCTCTGTTTTTAATAATAAAAACAAACCTCTAAAGGCATATTTAAAACTTTGAAGCCTTCCTTTTATAAATAATATCATTCTATTCTTTATTTTTTGTAATATTAGTATTGGGTACTTGTTTGCAAAATTAGTGATTTCGTATGTACTGAAATTCACATTTTTATAAATTTACATATTTGATTTATTATAATCAACTTTTTTAAAAACTTTCGTTTTATTTTTTAAATCATTATTAAGAACTTCCTCTAATTCGTTCGTGATAGGGTTTCCATCTATAAAACTAGTTATTGCATTTCTCAACCTCAAACTGTATTGAGAATAATTTTCTGGTAAATGATCGATTCTACTTTTGTCATTTGGGTCAAAATGAAATCCAATTAAAATTAAATACCATTCATAGCTCTTAATTATTTTTTTCATTAATTCTCTTGACAGTTTTTTTTCATCTTTAAATTCATGTCCTAATACTTTTATAGCATTGTAAAATTCCCAAAAAGAAAATTCGTCAAAGCATCCTTCTTCATGTATAAAGTAAAGATAGCTGTCATTTTCTGTAGCAGCATTATCGTTTAAAATCTTTAAAGCTTCTTTTTTATTCATTGTTTAACATTGTCCATCGTTTATTTGTTTAAACCTGTTTCAATTGCTTCAAACAAAATCTATTAAAGCCCCTCTCTATTTACAGGCCTCTTAGGCGCGAACAATCTAATAAAACACTTACTAGTTTATATAGGTTATTGAAGAATCAGATTTGAGGTCTTATTCCGCCATAAAAGTAGTCAAAAAATGAATACGACCAAAAAATTAAAATTATATTAAGCTTAGGTTGAGTCAATATGGCACCCTATTTGATACTAATTTATAGGGGACTCCCAAACGAGTACCAGACTGAATGTTATGAATATCGTTTGATTTCTCGAATTAATTTTATACTTTAACTGAAAATTTTGATATTATATAATCCTCCAATCTCAATAAAATCATGAAAAAATATCCCCTTATTTTTCTACTGACACTCTTAGCCTATTCTTTATATGCACAAGATGTCTCTTCATTTTTCACAAAAACCGATCAGTTTTTAAAAACCTACGTTCAGAACGGAACAGTAGCGTATGAAAAAATCCATTCCAACCCATCCGCGTTAGATGAACTCTTCAATATAGCAGCAACGCTTTCTATTTCTAAAGAAGAGGATCACTATAAAGCATTTTGGATTAATGCCTATAATTTAGCGGTTATCAAAGGAATCATAACCAATTACCCTATGAATTCTCCTTTAGATAAAGGTGGTTTTTTTGATAAAATTACCTATGAGATTGCAGGTCAAAAAGTCACGTTAAACTCCATTGAAAACACCCTGTTAAGAGCTCAATTTAAGGATCCGCGCTTGCACTTTGTATTGGTTTGTGGTGCCATAGGATGTCCGCCTTTAATCCCTAAAGCGTATTTCCCAGAAACCTTAGACAAACAGTTAAAAGAACAAACCGAATTGGCCATTAATGGCGATTCATTTATAAAAGTCAATATCAAAAAAAAGCGTGTCGAAGCCTCCGAGATCCTAAAATGGTATAAAGAAGATTTTGTAATAAAAGGTCAATCTGAAATTGATTTTTTAAACCTCTACAGAAAAGAGAAAATACCCCCAAATTTTAAATTACGGTACTTCACGTACAACTGGACTTTAAACAGTCAACCCTAACATTAAACACACGCCTTAAACACCCTACTTATGAAACTTAAAATCACCACAGTACTATTTTTAATGCTGACATTCTCAATCGCTTCACAAGAAGATAACGATAATGAACAGAGTAACATCATCACTTATACCCCCTCAAAACTATTGAATAAAGGGCAATGGGATATTAAATGGTTTAATAATATTTATACCCAAACAAAAAACTCTGAAAAACCTGGTTCACAGCCAAGAGAAACTTATTTTACATCCACCATAGATATTTTTACTGGCATCTCTAAAAACAACAATTTAGACGTTGGACTTTTATTAGAAATACGTTCAAATGCGGTCAATGGCCTAGATACCTTTGATGTTTTTAAATTTGAGAATAATTCAACCAATGGGACGCGTTCTGGATTTACCTCATTTGCACCTGCCATAAAATTCAAACCCTTTAATAAAATTAGTAATTTAACATTGTTGACAGCCTTCCATATTCCATTGGTAAAAGAGGAATCAGAAAACAACGTTTATTTAGATCAAAAAGGATATACCCTCCAAAACCGATTTTTGTATGATTACACCTTTGCAGGAGATGAACTACAATTATTTGCTGAAATAAATACAGAATATAATTTTGGGGATAAGAAAGAGAGCTTTGCAAATACGAGTTTGGTTTTAACACCAAGTGTCTTTTTTAGTTATTTTCCAAGTCAAAAATTTACTGTTTTAGTGATGGCGCAACATTCCCAAAGGCTCGATCTTGGAGAAAGTTTAGCACAAGACTATTCAGTGCTTGGTTTTGGAACAAAATATCAACTCACAAAGGTGTTGAATATTGAGTTTTTATACACCAATTTTGTGAGAGGAAATAACACCGGATTGGGTCAAACATTTAATATCGGCTTAAGAACCCTATTTTAAATTTATAATCAAGGACGTATGAAATCCATAGCATCTCTTTTTACTTTTTTTATTGTAGTCAGTACCTCCGTGTGCGCACAAACGGAACTCATTAATGAACTCGATTTTAAAGGCCTCAAAAAAACAAAAGCATCGTTTTTAAGAACTATTTTAGAAACCAAAAAAGGACACCCACTAGATTCTACCCTCATAGAAAAAGATCTTATTAGGTTAAAACGATTGCCCTCCATTTCTAATGCTACTTATGAAGTCGTCCAACTTCCCGATAATCACCTCAAGGTTCAGTTTAATTTAGAAGAAAACTTCACCTTGATACCCGTTTTTAATTATTGGACAACAATTAGGACAGTCGCTTATAAAATTGGTATCTCCGAATATAATTTATTTGGCAGAAATATAACCATGGGTGGCTTTTATCAAAATAATGGCTATAACACCTTTTCCTTAAATTTTAATGCCCCTTATTTGTTTTCAAATAAGTTTGGTTTGGGGCTCAACTACCTAAATTGGAAAAGCGAAGAACCGCTTCATTTTGGAGAAAACACGGCCAATTACCTTTACCACAACACCTCCTATGAGTTATTGGGATCCTATGAGCTAAATTTCAAAAATACTTTAAAAGTTGGATTCTCTGTTTTTAATGAAAAATACGATCATAAAACGGGGGATATAGAGTCTGGAGTTCCCAGCCAATTGGATGTGAATAAGCGATTGTTTAAACTTATTTATACACACGAAAATCTAAATTATTTTTATTTCTACATCAGTGGTTTTAAAAGTGTTTTCAATGGACAATTCGTAAGCTCCGAAATCAAATCTCAAAACAATTTTATAATCGCTTGGAACGACTTCTTGTATTACAAAAGAGTTGGGGATAAAGGAAATTGGGCCAACAGATTACGCCTTGGCTTATCCACAAATAACGACAGCCCTTTTGCACCTTTTGCCTTGGATAACAACGTAAATTTAAGAGGCGTTGGAAACGCTGTTGACAGAGGCACAGGCAGTATTGTTTTTAATACAGAGTACCGACATACTTTTTTGGAAAAGAAAAGCATCGTTGTGCAAGGCAATGGATTTATTGATGCAGGAACTTGGCGAAACCCAGGGGGCAGTTTAAGCACTTTTGGAGACAGCGAAAACATTAATGTTTATACAGGTATAGGCGTGCGGATCATTCACAAAAAAATATTCAATGCCATCCTTCGTATCGACTATGGCTATGGCATCACAAAAAATGCCAACAGAGGATTTGTGTTTGGTATTGGGCAATATTTTTAGATAAAAATAAAAAAACTTTTTTTGGGCGTTCAAAGCCGGGCTTTCCGCTACAAGTCCTCGCCACAACACAGGCTAACGCCGCGCTATGACCGTGGGCTTTTCAACTGCAATCCCTCACGCTAAAAACCTCAGGAACATTGCATTTAATACGTCTAGTTGTTTGTAGTTGTTTTCTGTTCCTTTCCAATTAAAAAATACAAAATAGCTCCAAAAAAGCTCAAAAATATCACCACCAACAGCCAAATTAGTTTCGTGTTTCCCTGAAATTCACTTTTTTGAATATCAATAAGTGCTAAGACAGTTGGTAACACAGCGAGCGCTAAAATAAATAAGAGTATAATTAATTCCCAAGTCTCCATCATTGCTAAAACTATCATTTTTTAATTGTTATTCGTTAGTTTTTGTTCTTTTGCTAGCGAGGGTTTATTGGTTTAATCCATAGAGTACGCAGCTTGGAGAATTTCATTTAATCTATTTAGATGACTTCTTTTTCTAAAGCTAAAAAGTGAGTTACCTTTTCATTACAATACAAAGGGATAATTCTCACTTCGCAATTATAGACTGAATTATCTTTTCTGTAGTTTGTGATCACCTCCTTAAATGGATGTGATTTTTTTAATTTAGTTCTAATTTTTTTCTTAACAGATGAGCAGGTGTTTTCTCCCTGTAAAAAATGGGGTGTTTTGTTTATGGCAAAATCTTTTGAATAGCCTGTCATTTTAGTAAATCCTTCATTAACCCAAATAATTCTTTGGTTTAAATCGGTAATTACGAGTGCTTCAAACTCTTGATTTTTAAAAACACTCTGAAAATCATTACTCCATTTTTCTTTTTTAAAGAATGAATTTACAACCTTAAGATCTCTTTTTTTTCTCTGCTTGTCAAGTGTTTTAAAATAATTTGGCCTATAGATATCCCAACTTGATAACGGGGATATTTTAGCTTTAGACGATTTAATTTGATGTTTTATTTTGTCATGTTCTTTATCTGACAAAGAAGAAAGATAAATGTCTAAACACATCATTTCAGAAGAATTGTATTTCATAGTTCTATTTTTTAATATGAATGCTAACGACTACAAATCACACCCTGCTTAAATAGGATTATTTCCGAACAAGCCCATTTAGAGGCGTCTAAATAGCATAATAATCTTAAAATACTTTTGGTTGAATTGGTTTTTTGAAGAATCAGATTTGAGGTCTAAGTCTATTGTAAAGATAATAAAAAAATTATTTCTGACCAAAGAGACTCTACTTAATGGTGCGGATGCCTTTAAAGTCTTGCTGCGTATTCTAGATTTAAAATTATAAAGTTCTATTTGTTTAAGTCATGGAATACCTTTAGATTTTGCGTAGTTTGACGGTTAGTATAAGCGGTCGTTTTAATGCCGCTTATACATTGTTGGCAAATCGTTTATTCTTTTATCAATTTTATTGATGCCTTTCTATTATCTGCTTGAACTGTTATTAAATATATGCCAGACGGTTCTTTTAATGGTATATTAACAAGTTGCTCTTGACGAAATGACTCTGAACGAATTAACTTGCCATTAATATCAGAAAGAATAATTTCTACAGATTCATAAACAGCTCCCAAGTCAATCGAGAAATTACCATCAGTTGGATTAGGGTGTGCTAAAAGTTTGCTTCCAAAATCGTTTTTGATAATACCTAGAGATGTTGAGCCAAAGGTTCCATCTCCCCAATGCAACTGGCCGAATTGGATGCAAACAAAGACAATATGGTCATAATCATTGATGCCTACACCTGAAGGTAAGTTAAATGTCATAGCGCCTGATGAGTAATTTAGGCCACTAATGGTTCCTATGTTTTCCACTAGTAACATCCCAGATGTGTCAATAGGTTGTGTATAGTCATTATTATTAGTTAGAAACACATGAACATCAAATACGTTACTCTGAGTCAAATAATTTGTATCAAATCTGAGGTTGAGGGAATTATCGTCAAACAGTTCCAGATACACGTCTCCCTCGAGTGAGTAATCACCATCTACGAGTGATGCTGTTCTGAACTCTATGAGGTTCTGACTAATAACAATATGAGAGGAAAGTAACAATATAAATAATAATATATTTTTCATAGGAAGTGATTTTTAATTTATTCTATAAGTTTGCTAACGGTCTAGTATAAGAATAGTAGCGGATTTACACGCACTAACTTTTCGGTTAAACACAGACCTTTTTTATGTTTCATTACTTTTGTTTTAGTGATTAAACCGCTATTATTTTTATACCTTGTTCTACGGCGTTTTAAATTCATTTTTATTTCTTTTTTCTCAATTTTCACCTAAGACTATTTTTTCTATTATTTTGTTAAATTTATTGGGTTCGTCTATAAATGGAAAATGAGCTGAATGATCGAACTGATAAAAATTTTTCTCTGGTGCTTTTAATTGAGTAAAAAAATCTTTAGCAGGTTTCAGAGGTGTCTGATAGTCATGAATACCTTGAATGATATGAACTGGAATAGAGATACTATCAACTTCTTGTATTAAATTTGTTTGAATAACATCATCCCAAAGATGCATAGGTGAAAATAGAGCTCCCTCTAAATAATTTATTTTATTTCGAAAAGTATATTCAGGACTATCAAAGAGAATGGTTTTATAAAGATTTGTCAAATTATAGTTTTTGTGGCTAAAACCACCACCATATTTATTGACAAAATCTCTTTGAGGTATCAAATAGTCCATCCATGTTTGGTTGTCCGCCAAAGAGTCAGGAAATACTAGTGTATTTATAATCTCAACATCTGATTTATTTTTAAGGTTTTTAGCCATTTTTTTAATCCAATTCAAAGAGATTTTTTCTCCATAATATTGGTGAGAAACTTGCCCAATGCCAATGTAAGAGTGAAAATGATTAGGGTGCTGATAAGCTAACATAGTACCTAAAAAAGAGCCCCAAGAATGCCCCATCAAATAAATTTTATTTTGCTTAAATTGGATTTGTAAATATTCTGAGACTTCAACAGCATCAGATATCATTTGTGGTAATGACATACTTTCTACAGGTATATCTTTAAAATAAGATTTTCCCGCTCCTCGTTGTTCCCAATACGCTACTACAAATTCTTGCTCTAAATTTAATCCTATATTTTTCATAAATGGAAATTCAGGTGTCCCCGGACCTCCATGTAAGAATAACAAAACAGGTTTAGTATTATCTTCTCCTCTAATAATAATAGTCTGCTGTATTTCGCCAACAGGAATTGTTACTATAGTAGAAATAGCATTTTTAGGAATATTTCCATCATTATTTCTAACAATGTCAGCTACTCCAGGGCTTTTTATAAAAACAATTGCGATAAATACTAAAACTATTACCACGATGGTTATAATCGAATATTTTATTGTTTTTAATATTTTTTTCATTCTTTGATTTTTTTAATGACGTAGAACTAGTGTATATACACACCTTTAGGTGTGCATATTTCCATTATATTTAGTGTTTCGTTCAACAATACATCCCAAATTGGCGTGTATTGTTGAACTTTCTGTTTTATAAAACGTATTTAAATGTTTTTTCATTTCATTCATTTTTAACACTAAAAACTAAAGTTTATAATTCATTAGTATGTATACTTCGTTGCTCAATCAATTTTTAAAAACTCCGCATACCCATACACCACTGTATAAATACAGTATTTTAATAGCTTACTAAAAAGTTGAATTGGTTAAAATGAAGAATCAGATTTGAGGTCTAAGTCCGTTGTAAATATAATAAAAAGAAATTATTTCCGCCCAAAAAGGCTGTCCATAATTGTGCGGATCCCTTTAAAACCAAAGTAAATCGCCGCTCCACAAGTCAAAACACCCGCAATCACCAAAGGGATGTAAAGCGGTTTATCGGGATTGGAAAATCCAGCATGTAAAATAAAAGGCCCTAAAAATAATAAGAAGAGAGTCACCCCCATTGTTTTAAGTCCACCCACTAAAAGGTCTTTATTGGTTCTAGGCGTTTCCATTGGTATATTTTTTTAATGCGGTACGTACGTTTTTATGAGTGTCTAACAACTGTTGTGCTTCGGTTTCTGAGAGGTTCAACTGATCCATCAACATCTTGACGCCACGGGCGACTAGTTTATCATTGTTCAGTTGCATGTCCACCATTTTGTTGCCTTTTACCTTTCCAAGCTGAATCATTGTGGTGGTGGTGATCATATTCAATACTAATTTTTGTGCCGTGCCGGCTTTCATTCGTGAGCTGCCCGTTAATACTTCGGGACCTACCACCACTTCAATTGGGTAATCCGATACTTGGGCGAGGGGACTGCCCTCGTTGCACGTCATACATCCCGTGCTGATGTTGGCTTGCTGACAGGCTTTCAAGGCCGCAATCACATAGGGCGTTGTGCCAGAAGCAGCAATACCAACCACCACATCGTTTGTGGAGATACTATATGCTTGTAAATCCTTCCAGCCTTGTTGGGTATCGTCTTCGGCAAATTCAACCGCTTTACGGATGGCACTATCACCACCTGCAATCAGTCCAATCACCATTTCATGTGGGACTCCAAAAGTGGGAGGACATTCAGAAGCATCCAAAATTCCGAGGCGTCCACTGGTTCCAGCACCCAAATAAAACAAACGTCCGCCGTTTTTCAGGTTGTTTACAATCTGTGCTACCAGAGCTTCAATTTGTGGGACTGCTGATGCAACCGCCGTAGGAACGCTCTGATCTTCTTGATTGATCACGTTTAAAACATCCTTAATAGACATTTTTTCGAGATGGTTGTAATGCGAATCCTGTTCGGTGGTTTTTGTGAAAGTCATACACAAAAATAGAATTTTTGAAACACTTTTGTACTATTCTAAAATTAAACTCGCGCTATACGTTTCAGAAAGTCTAAAATACCCCATCGGAAAATGCTCTGGATTGGTCATATTAGAGAGGTTGCCACGCACCGTGCTTGGAGTGGTGCTAAAAGGATTTCCACCGTCTTCAGTTTGGTCAATCAAAATGGTCATAAAATTAAAATGACGCTCGTCGATTCCCATGATTTTAACAACCGCTTCGTCTCCTGCGAGTAAATCCTCATAGAAATGCGAAAAGATAAATACATTTCCTTGGTAGAACTCATCTTTTGTTGCTAAATACCTTTGAAGTCCAAAATCAAATAAATAAAAATCATCGCGTTCGGCACTGTCCGTATAGGAAATTAAAATTTCTTTTTCATCCCCTGCAAAAAGTGTGCTTTCTCCTTGCTCTAAGTTGTCAATAGGCACCGCATGCATCAGTTGTTCCACGGAGGATTCATAGGTTTCATTGGCATATACGATGCGCAGTTTATAGTCGGTATCAAAACTAGGGGTGAAGTCCAAGTTGTAATTTTCTAACTCCGTGTCATAAACAAACTCAAATGTTTGGTTGTTTGTGAGGTCTAGCAGTTGCACGCTGGCATCGGACACCACTGGATTTTCTTCTTGATAAAATCCACCAGATAAACTTAGTTTTACCACTTGTGCCAAAGTTTCATTGGGCGTCATTTGAAGCGATGCATCAATGGCCAATCGAGGTGTTTCGGTGGGTAAATCGAGTTGAATTACTTCTTCGCAAGAAGTACTTAGGAATCCCAGACCGATCAGTATAAATAATTTTTTCATGTGTTTCATAGCTCTAAAATTTAAAGTTATAAGAAATGGCTCCCACGGCGCCAAACAGGGATAATTTGACGGCCTCATTTTGACCCGTAACTTCGTTTTCTCTAAAGTTCAACGATTGAGTATTTTTCCGATTGTACAGATTGTAAATACTAAAAACCCATTCGCCTTGCCATCCTTTTTTCTTGTTTGGTTTAGGCGTATAAGTCCCAGATATATCAAAGCGGTGGTAGGCATCCAAACGGCTTGAATTTCGAGCTTCAAATGTTGGAACGACCAAGCCATTGTAGTTGTATTGTCCGTTGGGGTAGGTCGTTGGCTGTCCCGTTTGAAAGATAAAATTAGCACTCAAGTTCCATTTTTTAGTCAGATCATAGGTTGATGTGATGGAAATATCGTGTGTTTTGTCATAAGGAGTATTGTACCAGTTTCCGTTATTGATACCCGGTTCTGATGCATTTTGACCTACGGTTTGTTGTTCCGATTTGGAGAGGGTATAGGCAAACCATCCTTTGAAACGGCCTTTGTTTTTACGGAATAAGAGCTCCAATCCGTAAGCTCTCGAGCGACCATTCAACAATACTTGTTCGATGGCGTCATTGGCAATTAAATTAGCACCATCAATATAGTCGATGCGGTTTTTAATGATCTTATAAAAGCTTTCCACTTCCAGAGAATAAGCATCGTAATTTTTAAAATACCCGACGGCTATTTGATCCAGAATTTGAGGTTGAATAAATTTCCCACTTGGTGTCCAAACATCCAAGGGCGCTGGAGAACTGGTGTTGGAAAGCAAATGCAAATACTGTGTCATTCGGTTGTAGCTTGCCTTTAGAGAAGTGTCCTCATTCAGTTGGTAAGAGAGTGCAAAACGAGGCTCAATATTTAGAAAGGATTTGATCACCTTTCCATGGTTGTCACTTTCAGTTCCAATGGGGTTTATTTTTTCATAGAGTTGTAAATCACTGTTAAATCCAACTGCTTGGTCGTTTTCATACACATTAAGTTCGTCTTGCCCCAATCTTAAAAAAGAGCTCAAACGTGCGCCATAACTCAGTGCCAAGCGCTCTGTTAATTGCTGATTCACATCGATATAAACCGCATTTTCAAAAGCAAACTTATCCGTCAGTTTTTCTCTATTGATTCCAGAATCTGGGCCATTTGGACTGATGATTCCTGGATTGAAACGGTAGTAGGTACTGTGAACCCCATATTCCAGTTTGTAGCGGTCGTTAATGTATTGTTTAAAATCGTATTTGATATTCATGTTCTGAATCCCTGAATTCCATTCGAAACCCACAAAATTCAAATTCAAACCATAATAATAGTCAGAGTATATAAGGGATAAATTAGAAAATAATTGATCCGAAAATAAATGATTCCATCTAAAATTCACGACCGTATTACCATAGGTGTTTTCAAAACTATCGGAGACATTAAACACATCTCTTCCAAAATAACCCGATAAATAAATGTTGTTTTTTTCGTTCAGTTTATAGCTTAACTTGGTGTTTAGATCGTAGAAATACGCAATATTATCCACATCAAACAATGGCAAAAGTAAATGGGCATAGGTGGCGCGTCCGCCCAATAGAAACGAACCCGTTCCTTTTTTTAGAGGACCTTCGAGCAGTAACCGACTGGCAACAATCCCGACGCCTCCATTGGCATGGAACTTGTTTTTATTTCCTTCTTTTTGATAAATATCTAATACCGAAGCAACACGTCCTCCATACTTGGCAGGAATTCCGCCCTTATAAAGTTTTAAACTTTTAATCGCATCCGGATTAAATACGGAAAACAATCCAAATAAATGAGAGGAATTAAAGATGGTTGCTTCATCCAATAAAATCAAATTCTGATCTACAGCACCCCCACGAACATTGAAACCCGCAGCGCCTTCGCCACCACTGGAAACGCCTGGTAAAAGCGTGATCGCTTTGATGACATCCGCTTCGCCAAACACCACTGGAATTTGCTTGATTGTGGAAGCAGTTAATGAATTGACACTCATTTGGGGTGTTTTGATATCAATAGACTCAATATCAGTTTCAATCACGATTTCGTCCAAAGCTTCTAGAGATTCTGTCAGCGTGAAGTTTTGAGAAATATTTTTATCAAGGGTGATGGTTTGTTTTAAGGTTGCATAGCCAATCGTACTGACCGTAATTTCGTAAGTTCCTTCGTTTAGGGTGATCGAGTAGAAACCGTATTCATTTGAAATGGTTCCTGTTTTAAGCTCCAAAATAAGGATGTTGGCACCAATCAAGGTTTCTTGTCCTTCTGCCTCAAAAATAGTTCCGCTAAGGGTGTATTTTTCTTGGGAATATCCTAATAAACTAAGTCCTATACATAGGAAAAAGAAGAGCCGTCTCATTGGTTAAATTTTAGGATACAAATTTAAAAAAAAAGCACCCCTAAAAGGTGCTTTTAACAAAATATTCTGACAGGGCGTTACTACCCTATGATTTTATTTAGAGTCGCACTTGGACGCATGGCCGTGTCTGTTTTGTCAGAATTTGGAAGGTAATATCCATCGGTTTCAATCGGATGTCCTTGAATGCTAATTAACTCATTGACAATCGTTTCTTCATTTTCTGAGAGCGATGCAGCAATGGTTGTAAATTCTGCTTTCAACTCAGCGTTCTTTGTTTGAGTCGCCAAGGCTTGTGCCCAATACATCGTGAGGTAAAAATGACTTCCTCTGTTGTCGAGTTCATTCACACGTCTTGATGGTGATTTCTTTTCGTCTAAAAATTTCTCTGTAGCAGCATCTAAGGCTTCTCCAAGAACTGCAGCTTTTGGGTTTGAGTTGACTTGGCTGAAATGTTCTAAAGACACCGCTAAGGCCAAAAACTCTCCCAATGAATCCCAACGTAAATGGTTTTCATGTGTGAATTGCTCAACGTGTTTTGGAGCAGAACCCCCAGCGCCTGTTTCAAACAATCCACCACCATTCATCAACGGTACAATCGATAGCATTTTGGCGCTGGTTCCAACCTCAAGGATGGGAAATAAATCGGTTAAATAATCTCTCAAAACATTCCCAGAAACGGAGATCGTATCCAGTCCTTGTTTTAATCTAGAGAGTGTATAATGGGTCGCGTCTATTGGTGCTAGAATCTGAAGATCCAGTCCGTTCGTTTCGTAATTTTTTAAGTAAGTATTTACTTTTTTGATCAACTCTGCATCGTGTGCGCGTTGGGTGTCTAACCAAAATATAGCAGGCAATTGAGACGCCTTAGCACGGGTCACTGCTAACTTGACCCAGTCTTGAATTGGGGCATCTTTCACCTGACACATACGCCAGATATCCCCAGCTTCTACAGGATGCGAAATTAAAACAGTCCCATCCGCATCAATCACATCGACACGTCCGTTGGATTGAATTTCAAAAGTTTTGTCATGCGATCCATACTCTTCCGCTTTTTGAGCCATCAGTCCCACATTTGGAACCGTTCCCATTGTAGTGGGGTCAAAAGCGCCATTTTCTTTACAAAAATCGATGGTGGCCGTATAAATCCCAGCATAACTACTATCCGGTATGACAGCCTTGGTATCTTGTGCGTTGCCTTTTGCATTCCACATTTGTCCTGACGTTCGTATCATCGCTGGCATGGAAGCATCGATGATTACATCACTAGGAACGTGTAAATTTGTAATGCCTTTATCAGAATTAACCATTGCTAAATCGGGACCCTTACTAATCGCGTTTGCAAAATCAGCTTCAATTTCCTGACGTTTGTCAGCAGCCAATCCCGCTACTTTTTCTAAAACATTTCCATACCCATTATTTGCATCCACGCCAATTTTATCAAAAGTCGCTTGGTGCTTTTCAAATACATCTGCAAAAAACAGACGGACTGCATGTCCAAAAATGATAGGGTCACTGACCTTCATCATGGTTGCTTTCATGTGAAGCGAAAACAAAACGCCTTTGTCTTTAGCAT
The DNA here is from genome assembly GCF_001735745.1 of Formosa sp. Hel1_33_131. Lineage (NCBI taxonomy): Bacteria > Pseudomonadati > Bacteroidota > Flavobacteriia > Flavobacteriales > Flavobacteriaceae > Formosa > Formosa sp. Hel1_33_131. Next base: position 467,389 of record NZ_CP017260.1, on the reverse strand, counting down.
CGTTGATTTCAGCAGTTAAAAAGGTTCTCAAGGCTTGAATACTCATCACGGTTGCATCAATAATTTCGCCGTCTAAAAGCGCAATGTTTGATTTTAAGGTGGTGGATTTATTGTGGGTATCGGTATGCACAATGCTTGCATTTGTAGCAGTGGCAATCGTGATTGATTTTTCGTTATGAGCAAAATCGCCAACGGTCATAGTGGCGACATGCGTTTTTGAGTTTGCCAACCAAGGGCCCATACTGTGTGGGTTTTTCTTGGCGTAATTTTTCACAGCTTTTGGCGCACGACGGTCTGAATTTCCTTCTCTTAATACAGGGTTAACAGCACTTCCTTTGATTTTGTCGTAACGTGATTTAATGGCTTTTTCATCCTCAGTTTGTGGTGCATCTGGATAGTTTGGAATTGCAAATCCTTTGGATTGCAGTTCACTGATGGCCGCTTTTAGTTGAGGGATGGATGCACTAATATTTGGAAGCTTCACAATATTGGCTTCTGGTTTGGTGACTAGTTCACCTAGTTCTGCAAGGGCATCTTCAACCCGTTGGTCTTCAGATAAAAATTCTGCAAAGGTTGACAGAATTCGAGCCGCTAACGAAATGTCTTTTGTTTCGATTTCAATGCCTGAACTTTCGACAAACGATTTAACAATGGGTAAAAACGAACGCGTTGCAAGTGCAGGAGCTTCGTCGGTGATGGTATAAATGATGTTAGCCATAATGGGCGAATAAAGTTTAGTTTGTCTTCAGTAAGAATAGGTCTTGCCTTACATCAAATAAGGCGTGCAAATATATGAAATTGTAATGATTTTATGGAGTAATTTAATTCGAAAAATCATCAAGAAACTTAATATTAATAGTTTTAAAATTCAGGAGTCCTCATTGAAAAATATAAGGCAAAAAAAAAGCTCTAAATAAATAGAGCTTTTTTGAGTGTTTAAATTGAAAATCTGACTAACGTCTTCTTTCTTTAATTCTGGCTTTTTTACCAGTAAGTTCTCTAAAGTAAAAGATACGAGCTCTTCTTACTTTACCACGTTTGTTGACTTCAATTTTCTGTAAGGCGGGTAAGTTTACAGGGAAAATACGTTCAACACCAATGGTGCCAGACATTTTTCTGATTGTAAATGTTTCAGAACTTCCTGAGCCTCTTCTTTGAAGAACAACCCCTCGGTAGAACTGTGTACGTACTTTTTCGCCTTCTCTAATTTCGTAATAAACAGTGATGGTGTCACCAGCTGCAAATTCTGGAAAGTCTTTTTTTGCTACAAATTCGTCTTGAACAAATTTAATTAAGGATTCCATATTAATGGTTTTTTATGTATTTATCCGAAACAACATTCGCGATGATCGCCAGAGGTTAACTCGAAATTGGCTGCAAATATAAGTAAAAAGTAAAACCTAGAAACTTTATTATAGAAAAAGTTTTGTAACACACAGCGTTTTAGTCTTCCAACAAATCGGGGCGTCGTGTTTTGGTGTGTTCTAACGCTTGTTCTTCTCGCCATTTTTCTATTTTTGGAAAATTCCCACTCACTAAAATTTCTGGAACCGTCCATCCTTTATAATCTCGTGGTTTTGTATAGATGGGCGGGGCTAACAATCCATCTTGAAATGAATCGGTCAGTGCCGAAGTTTCATTTCCTAAAACCCCTGGAATGAGACGAATAATTGAATCACAAAGAACAGCAGCTCCTAGTTCGCCTCCAGAAAGCACATAGTCGCCAATAGAGATTTCTTTGGTTATAAACTGATCCCGCACACGTTGATCCACCCCTTTATAATGTCCACAAAGCATAATGAGATTCCCTTTCATCGATAGCTGATTGGCAATGCCTTGATTGAGTGTTTCTCCATCGGGTGTCATATAAATAACCTCGTCATAATCCCGTTCCGATTTTAATTTAGAAATACATTTATCAATAGGTTCTATCATCATCACCATGCCAGCACCGCCGCCAAATTGGGTGTCGTCAATGGATTTGTAATTATCGGAGGTATAATCCCGTAAATTATGAAAATGAACACTGACCAAGCCTGCATCAATGGCACGCTTTAATATGGAGGCCTCAAAAGGACTTTTCAGTAATTCTGGTAAAACGGTAATGATGTCTATGCGCATCTGCTAAATTTAAAGCGCAAAGATAACGAATTGAAAATTCTAATAGTAGGTGAATCGCCTTACTTTGGCAATGTATTTGGCCAATCGCACCACTTGATGGCTGTACCCAAACTCGTTATCATACCATATATATAGAATTATATTTTTCCCGTTCGGACTCACAATGGTTGCTTTGCTATCGTAAATGGCGGGTGCCGTACTTCCTACAATGTCGCTAGAAACAAGCTCGTCGTTGAATTCATATTTAATTTGTTCAACCAATGCGCCAGAGAGTGCAGCAGTTTTGATGACCTCATTGATTTTTTTGAGATTCGTTTTCTTATTGATTTCAAGGTTTAAAATAGCCAAACTTCCATTGGGAACCGGCACCCGAATCGCATTGGAGGTGAGCTTGTTCTCTAAAGAGGGGAGTGCCTTACTGACTGCTTTTCCGGCTCCCGTTTCAGTAATGACCATATTGAGGGCTGCGGCGCGTCCTCTTCTGTATTTAGAATGCATATTGTCCACCAAATTCTGATCGTTTGTGTAGGCATGAATGGTTTCGAGATGGCCATGAACCACTCCAAAAGCGTCTTCAATTACTTTTAGAATCGGGGTGATGGCATTGGTTGTACAAGAGGCTGCAGAGAAAATATCGACGGTATCTGGCGAATGTTCTAAATGGTTCACGCCATGCACAATATTTGGAATGCCTTTGCCCGGCGCGGTTAATAATACTTTTTTCGACCCTTTAGAAGTCAAATGTCTTTGCAGTGCTTCTTGATCTCTAAAAGCTCCCGTATTATCAATAATCAACGCCTCGTTTATGCCGTAGGCTGTATAGTCAATGTCTTCGGGTTTCGCAGCGGATATGATGTAAACGGTCATGCCGTTGATAATTAACGCCTGTAATTTTGTATCCACGCGAACTGTTCCATAAAAATCACCATGAACAGAATCGCTTCGCAGCAATGCGGCTCTTTTTTCTAAAATAGTGGGGGTTAGTTTATCTCGAGTGACGATGGCGCGAAGTCGCAATTGACTTCCGCTTCCAGACTTCCCCATCAACTCGCGGGCTACCAACCGTCCAATGCGTCCAAATCCGTAGAGAACCACATCTTTGGGCTCCAGTTTTGGTTGTTGTTTTGCGTCTTTTAATTTTTTAGAAAGAAAGGCGGAGCTGCTAAGGTTCGTGGCTTCTTCTTTGTGATATTCAAAGGTTAATTTTCCGATATCTAATTTTGAGGCTGGAAGGTTGAGCAGTTTAATGGCTTGTACCATTTCTACGGAATCAAATATGGAGATGGGTTTATTGACAAATTCGCCGGCATATTCGTGAAGTTTAAGAATCTCGCTGACATTTCGATCCATCAATTGATTTCTAAATAAAACCAATTCAATCGCGCTGTCGTACCACAAATCACTGAGAATTTTAATAAGTTCAACCGCTGCTTTTCTGCGGTCGGATTGGAATGCAATTTCGGAATCGTAGGTGGGTTTTGAAGCCATTTAATTTGAGTTTTAATTGTTTTTGCAAAAATAGAAGATTTCAAACGTTTTCGTAACTTTTTTGAATAAAAAAAATCCACCATTCAAAAATTGAATCATGGATTTTAAGGCTCAGTAATAGAATGTGTTATCTAAATCGATACACTACTTTTTCACCATTATTTTTGACAAGAGCGATTCTCAGGACTCTATTGGAGTATTTTTCCAATGCTCTCTGAGCATCATTGATAGAATTAATTTTCACTTCGTTGATTTCGGTTACAACACTCCCCTCTGAAATACCATCTGATTCCCAATCTTTTCGGTGGGTTTCTGAGAGCTCTGAAACTTGTAAACCATAGTCTACATCAAGGTTATAAAGCACTTCTTTTGAGGGCTCTTGAAGGGTTCCAAGGATAGGAATGTCAATCGTGGTGAGTTTTTCTAAGGTTACCATCAAACTTTGAGGGATACCATTTCTTAGGATCTCAACTTCTACTTGATCTTCAGGACTTTTGGTATTTAGAAACCCTTTTAAATCCGAAAATTTTGAAATTGTAATTCCATCAATGCGTTGAATGATGTCCCCTTTTTGGATGCCAGCACTTTCAGCACCGGTCCCTTTTTGTACGTCCGTTACATAAAAACCCTCCGTTTGATCGACACCAAAATCTTTAGCATTTTTACCATTTAATTCGCCACCGATCACTCCTAGAATTCCGTTCTGTACATTTCCAAACTCCATAAGATCTTCCACGACCTTGCGCGCAATATTGCTAGGAACTGCAAACGAATAGCCAATATAGGAACCTGTTTGAGACGAAATAGCGGTATTAATGCCGATTAATTCGCCCTTAATATTGACCAAAGCACCGCCTGAATTTCCGGGATTCACAGCAGCATCTGTTTGGATAAACGACTGCGTATTTCGTCCAGATAAATCTCTGGATTTTGCACTTATAATTCCAGCCGTTACTGTAGAATTTAGATTAAAAGGGTTGCCAACGGCTAAAACCCATTCTCCAATTCGAACGGAATTACTATCTCCAAATGTGGTGTAATCTAAGGGGGCATCAGCTTCTATTTTTAGTAAAGCAATATCAGTATTTGGATCGGTTCCGACGAGTTCTGCATCGTACGTTTTATTGCCATTTGTGGTAATCTCAATAGATTGCGCTCCGTCGATGACATGATTATTTGTAATGATATAGCCATCTGGCGAAATAATAACGCCCGAGCCTGTCCCAATCTGCTCTTGCTGTTGAGGTCTTCCCCTAAATAAGTCTTCTAAACTGGTATAGCCTTTACTAAGCGTTGTGTTTTTTACATGAACGACTGAATGCACAGTTTTGTCCGCAGCGGTCGTAAAATCCACATTGGTTCCGCCATTCAAATTGGTGTTTAAATTTACAGGAAAAAAGGAAGCAGTCGCTTGATTTTCAATAGGCTTAGGAGTTGAAGAATCTTCAAAAAATTGTTTGTAGGTCCCAAGGGTGAGTGCTCCACCTAAAGCTGAAATACATACTAATGTGAGAAATTTTTTCATGGTGTTCTATTTTTAATTTTTTATGATAACCCTAAAATTAGTTTTTTATTGAATTCGCAATTCAATTTTAACGACCTTTTAACAGCTCCACTTACAGTTTAATATTCTTATATTTGTCTTTATATATGAAGCATTTATTTTATAAATACCAAGGAACAGGGAACGATTTTGTGATGATTGATAATCGTTTGGGTGCGTTTGACAAAAACAATACAGATTTGATTGCGCATTTGTGCAATCGCCGTACGGGTGTGGGTGCGGATGGTTTGATTCTCTTAGAATCTGAATCCGATTACGACTTCAGAATGGTGTATTTTAATGCCGATGGCAATGAAAGTACCATGTGTGGAAATGGAGGTCGCTGTATTGTTGCCTTTGCAAATTTTTTAGGAATCATAGAATCAACTACTGAATTTATAGCCATTGACGGCCCGCATTTAGCACAAATTAATGATGCCTATGTTGAATTGAAAATGCAAGAGGTCTCTACGATTACCTCCAATGAAAATTACCATATCCTCGATACAGGCTCTCCACATTATGTGACGCTTCAATCGGGTTTACAAGCAATTGACATGAACGCTGAGGGATCTAAAATTCGACACAGTGCGCCCTTTGATGAAAGCGGTGTCAACGTGAATTTTGCCGAAAAAATTAATGAAGATACCTTTGCGATTCGTACTTATGAACGTGGGGTAGAAGGGGAGACCTTGTCCTGTGGTACAGGAGCCACAGCTGTTGCTATAGCGATGTATCATTCCAATCAAACGGCTTCAAAATCTATCAAGTTAGAAGCACAAGGAGGGAATTTGCAGGTTCGATTTGAACCGCTTGCGTCTTCGTATTCCGATGTGTGGTTGTGCGGCCCTACAAAGCAAGTCTTTAAAGGAGATTTAGAATGGTAGCATTAAAAGGAAATCAGATCAATCTTAGAGCCTTAGTGCTCGAAGATTTAGCGTTTTTATATACCATAGAAAACGACGAATCTTTGTGGGAGTTAAGTCAAATTGAAACTCCTTTTTCTAAGGATGTGCTGCGAAAATATTTAGAAACCACTCAAAAAAATATTAAAGAACTCAAACAATTGCGGTTGGTAATTACTTCTAAAACCAATGATCCACTTGGTTTTATTGATCTTTTTGATTTTGATCTACAAAACAAACATGCGGGAGTCAGCATTGTAGTATTAGATAAATATCGTGGGAAAGGGTATGGGAGAGACGCCTTATCTGTGTTGATGGATTATAGTTTTAATAAACTAGGTCTCCATCAATTGTATAGCAATGTGTTAGAAGATAATAATGTGAGTATTCGCTTATTTGAATCTGTTGGGTTTGAAAAAGTTGGGCTTAAGAAAAAGTGGCGATTCTACAAAGGACGCTATAAAAACGAATATTTATTTCAATTTATAAATCATGTACTTTAAAAAAATAGCGATTGCCATTGTGTTACTTGGATTGATTGGTGCCGGAATTTTTTCCTACTATATTTATTCGGTGATGCTCGTTCCCAATACGAGTTTTAATTCCAAAGAAGCCTATATTTTTGTGGGGTCGGATGCGACCTTCGCTGAGGTTCGTGCCGATTTAGAGCCGCTTCTAAAAGATATTGAAACGTTTGAAACATTAGCAAAGCAAAAGAAATATGTGAATAATATCAAAGCGGGGCGATTCTTGATTACCAAAGGGATGACCAATAATGATATCATTAACTCCATTCGCAGTCGTAATTTGCCAATAAAAATAGCTTTCAATAACCAACATACATTGGCTGATTTAGCATCTCGAATTTCGAGTCAGATAGAGGCCGACAGTACCGCCTTGATTACTGCCTTTACAGATAAAGAGTTTTTAGAATCTCATGATTTTACGGAGGCGAATGCCCTAGGAATGTATTTGCCAAATAGTTATGAATTTTTCTGGAATACGTCTGCAACGACCTTCAGAAAACGCATGTTAAAAGAGTACAACCGTTTTTGGAATGCCAGCCGTTTAGAAAAAGCAAAGTCAATTGGTTTGACGCCCCATGACGTGATCGCACTTGCAGCAATCGTTCATGAAGAGTCCAAACAAGCCTCCGAACAGCCGCGAATCGCGGGGGTTTATATCAATCGTTTAAACAATGCTTGGCCTTTACAAGCAGATCCGACAGTCAAATATGCGGCCTATCAATTGCCAAAGTATAAAAACACCATTATCAAACGTGTTTTGAATGTACATAAATTGATTAGCTCCCCATATAACACTTACAAGAATAAAGGCTTACCTCCAGGTTTGATTGCGATGCCAGACTTGACGGCGATTGAAGCGGTATTAAACTACGAACAACATTCGTATTTTTATTTTGCTGCAGACGCCCAAAACCCAGGCTTTCACAGGTTTGCGAAAACGCTAAGAGGACACAATCAAAATGCTAGAATGTACCATTCATATTTGGACCGTCGAGGGGTTCGGAAATAACGTATATTTATGCTGTTTTTAGTTTTACTCAAGTGTTATCAACAAGATTGATATGAATTTAAAGTATTCATTTTATTTTATAGTGCCTCTGCTCATGGCGATTTGCTTGTTGACTTTATTTTCAGCTCAACCAAAAATTGATTATAAGGACTATGCCGTCACTTCGGAGTTGTTACATTACACTGTTTACCAAGATATATCCTCCCAAAAAATTAAAAACCGCAACTCAAAAATTCTGTTTTTAGGGAATTCGTATGTCGCATTCAAAGAGGCCATTGCGTTCAAGGAATCTCAGGGAAAGTATGGTGCTGTAAACACGCTTGGCTACTTAGGGAAATATCAATTTGGAATCACGACTTTAGAATTGCTCGGGATCTACAATCCTGAATTTTTTTTAAAGAATCCCGCACTTCAAGAGAAAGCTTTTTTAGTAAATACAAAACGCAACAAATGGGTTTTACGACGAGATATCAAACGTTTTGTTGGTAAAAAAATTGATGGCATACGCATTACAGAATCAGGAATTTTAGCAGCCGCTCATTTAGCAGGACCAGGAAATGTAAAGCGCTATTTAAGAAGCTACGGAGCCTTGGGTTTTACAGATGCCTATGGGACTGACATTCTTTCGTATATGCGTAAATTCTCCGGTTATGACACCTCTTTTGTTACAGCTCAAAAAAAATCAAAATTTGATTTCCCTTAGTCTTTTTGAATGATAAAAATAGCAGGGCGTTTATGGAAATCTATTTTTGAATGTTTCCATTCTTTGGCTGTTTGCGTTTTGATATATTCCGATGGTAGTGTCAAATCGCAAGCCACACAAATTCGGGTGTCTGGGCTAAGGGTCGCACTCAAATCTTCTAAAATACTGTTGTTTCTATAAGGCGTTTCTATGAATAACTGAGATTGCTGTTCTTCAAACGAGCGTCTTTCGAGTTGTTTTATTTTAGATTTTCGTTCCGCTTTGTCAATAGGTAAGTAGCCATTAAATGCAAAGTTTTGACCGTTCATTCCAGAGCTCATCATCGCTAATAATATAGAAGATGGTCCTACCAACGGAATGACTTGAATGTTCTGTTTATGGGCTATTTTTACCACTTCTGCTCCAGGATCTGCAACCCCAGGGCATCCTGCGTCTGAAAGCAATCCAATGCTGTTTCCTGCCAAGCATTCTTCTAAAAAAGAAGGGATTTCTAAAGGGTCTGTAAACTTATTTAAACTAAACAAATTCAAGCTCGCTTGAGATTTTCCAGAGCTTACCGTTTTTATAAACTTACGTGCTGCCTTTTCGTTTTCAACAATATAAGTATCTATGTTTTCAATGACTTTTTTGATGGAAATAGGCAGTACTTCTAAAGGAGCGTTGTCGCCTAAACCTGTAGGAATTAAGTATAATTTACCAGTCATTATTATAGAAATATTAGTCGTTTTTGAAGTGGATAGAAGCCATACAATTGGAGTATGAACTCTTAATCAAAAACAGCGGTTATATGGATAATTTCTTCGTCAAGTCTTCTACATATTTTCTAAACTGCTTATCTGTAGTAGAGAGGTTATTAACCGTTTTACAAGCGTGTAGAACTGTAGCGTGATCACGTTTCCCAATTTGAGAACCAATACTGGCTAAAGAAGCTTTGGTGAATTTCTTCGCAAAAAACATGGCCAATTGTCTTGCTTGCACAATATGACGCTTTCGTGTTTTGGATTGAAGGGTGTCCACATCCATTTGGAAATAATCTGAAACGACTTTTTGAATGTAGTCGATAGACACTTCTCGCTTGGTGTTTTTTACAAATTTCTCAACGATTTCTTTCGCTAAAGAAAGTGTGATTTCTTTTTTATTAAATGAAGATTGTGCAATTAATGAAATGATAGCCCCTTCCAATTCACGAACATTTGAAGTGATGTGCTTGGCTAAATACTCAATAATTTCTTCTGGCATTTCAACGCCATCTCTGTATAGTTTGTTCTTTACAATAGATACACGCGTTTCAAAATCAGGATTTTGAAGCTCTGCAGATAATCCCCATTTGAATCGAGATAATAAGCGTTGCTCAATATCTTGCATGTCCACAGGTGCCTTATCACTTGTTAAAATAACTTGTTTCCCGTTTTGATGTAAATGGTTAAAAATATGAAAGAATACATCTTGTGTTCCTGATTTTCCAGAAAGGAATTGAACATCATCAATAATTAAAACATCTATAATTTGATAGAAGTGAATAAAATCATTTCGATTGTTCTTCTTGACAGACTCTATATATTGTTGGGTGAATTTTTCAGCGGAGATATACAACACTGTTTTTTCAGGATATTTATCTTTTATGTCAACCCCTATTGCATGCGCTAAATGTGTTTTTCCTAAGCCAACCCCACCAAAAATCAATAAGGGGTTAAAAGAGGTGCCTCCTGGCTTGTTAGCCACTGCAATACTTGCATTTCGCGCCAACCGGTTTGAGTCACCTTCCAAAAAGTTATCAAAAGTATATGTTGGATTTAGTTGAGACTCAATTTTAACGTTTCTAATCCCAGGAATTACAAAGGGATTTTTTAATTCAGGATTTATATTTTTTAAGGGAATATCAACGCGTTGTGAATAGACTGCTGAACGGTTTGAACTAGGAATTTTCTCCGTAAACGGTTGTTTATTACCATACGTATTTTCCATTTTGATGATATACACCAATTTGGCATTTATACCGAGCTCTTTAGTAAGGGCTACTTTTAAAATTTTAACGTAGTGTTCTTCTAACCATTCGTAGAAAAATTTACTAGGAACTTGAATACTGAGCGCATGATCGTCAAGTTTTACAGCTACAATAGGTTCAAACCATGTTTTGTAGGCTTGCGGCTGAATGTTGTCTTTTATAAAGTTTAGACAGTTTTCCCAGACCGATTGCGCAGTGTTATTCATTTCAGTAGTTTATTTTTTTAGTTAGTGATCAAAAATAAGAATAATCTTGGGGGAAATGGTTATCGTTATTTTACAGTACAAATATGTGAACAAAATTCCAAAAAAAAAAATCAAATTTGATTGATTATTTAATATTTTTTCCTCATGTTTAATTTTTATAAATATACAAATTTTAATATATGAATATACATCAAACAAAGATTAAGGTGAGATACGCAGAAACTGATCAAATGGGGGTTGTGTACCATGGGAATTACGCTCAGTATCTGGAAATTGGACGTTTAGAGTGGTTGACTGCTTTAGGGATTTCTTATAAAGAAATGGAGGCCAATGACGTGATGTTACCGGTGGTGTCTTTGAGTTTAAACTACAAAAAACCAGCTTTTTACGATGATGTTTTGACGATATCTACGACACTTGTGAAACAACCAACGGCTTCTATTGAGTTTAATTACGAAATTCATAATTCTAGCGGTGAATTACTCACAACGGCCAACACCAAATTGGTATTTGTTAACATGAAGTCTAATTTCCCGATGCGTTGTCCCCAATATATTTTAGATAAACTGCAAATTTAATCGTTTAAAATTTCAACTTTAATTTTATGAAAGGCCTCAAAAGTAGTTTGAAGGCTTTTTTTACCACTTTTTTTGACCAAAACAACCACTTCACATTCCATTTCAAGCCGCTGAGACTTTATAACGAGCTGCTGTTTTTTAATAATCCGCATTACTTGACTCAAATCTTTGTATTCAAAACTTAGTTTGAAGGTGATTAAAATATCCAAGGTTTTTATGTCGCTCGCCTCCAAACTTAATTTCGCCGTAGTCTTGTAAGCGCTGATCAAGCCCCCAACGCCAAGTTTTGTCCCTCCAAAATAACGGACCACCACCACAAGAACATTGGTAACATCAAACGCTTGCAATTGCCCATAAATTGGCAAGCCTGCACTATTTGAGGGCTCTCCATCATCTGAAGCTCTGTGATAGAGGGTTTCAATGCCGTGTTGGTACGCAAAACAAAAATGACCTGCACTGGAATGTTTTTGTTTAAGTTTTTCTATAATTTTTTTATACTCTTCTATTGTCTTTAGGGGGAATGCGTACCCATAAAACTTACTCCCTTTGTCTTTATAAAGAACTTCTTCAGAAGGTTTGAGAATTGTTTTATAAGTCAACACTGACATTATGAATTTGTAAATAAAGGGTTGTCAAAAAGGTTTATAATATCCTCTTTTTCAGGGTTATTATTCCAAGTATGTATGCCGAGTTGGGCTGCTGCTTGTGTATTTTCTTTGGTGTCATCTACGAAGAAACAACGGTCAGCTTCCAGTTGATTCTCGTTTAATACATATTCATAAATGGATGCATCGGGCTTTCGGAAGTGTATTTCATGTGAAAGGTAAAATTTGTCAAAACAACTTTTAAAACGTTCATACCTATATAAAGACATGTTTTCTATGACTTGTTCGATATGAAGTGCATTGGTGTTGCTGAGTAAAATAAGTTTGTAGTTTTTATATGTAGAGAGTTTTTCTATAAACTCTAAACGGTATTCTGGAAACTCTAAAATAATTGAATTCCAAGCTTTTTTAAATTGTGCCGCAGAAATGGATGGATATTTCGCCGTGAATGCAGTTACAAAGTCGTCAGTAGATATCCCCCCTTTTTCATACTGCATTGCCGTCTGAAGCATGTCCTCTGTAATAGAAGTCACTCCAAGATTGAACAACGAACGTTCAATGGCAGGCTTGTCTAAGTTGATAAACACATCCCCAAAATCAAATATAAGTGTGTTAATCATTCACAAGAATTTTTAAGCAATCAGAAGTAAGCTGTGTTTCAGAAACTAATGAACCTTTAATTTGAGGTTTTGAAATTCCGTCATTTAAATTGAGCTCACTTGAAAAAACACGTGCTTCATCCCAAAGATTTTCATCAATAAATGCTTGCAATGTTTTTTGTCCCCCTTCAATAATTACGGAAGTTATATGCTCTGCATGTAAAGCCTTGCAAACTTCAGATGCCAGTGGGTTTTGTATATTAATTTCATGAGAAGTCAACCGAATGGTTTTTGCTTCAGAATTAAACACCTGATAGGAATCTGCTAAAGAATTTTTTAGGTCGATGACAACTCGGATTGGGTTGGAACCTTCGACCTCTCGGGTGGTCAAACTCGGGTTGTCTTGAACCACTGTATTTGCACCAACCAAAATCGCTTGTTCCTCTGCACGCCATTGATGCACCAGTTGCCTGGAGTAAGTATTGCTAATCCAAACAGGTTTTGTTTCAGATTTTGATAGGGGAGCGATAAAGCCGTCTTTGCTTTCGGCCCATTTCAATATAATATAAGGACGCTTTTTAGTATGGAAGGTAAAAAAACGTTTGTGATGTGTTTTACATTCTTGTTCCAAAACGCCTACAAGAACGTCACATCCAGCGGCCTTCAGTTTTGCGATGCCTTTGCCACACACTTTTTCGTGTTCATCTAAACATCCAATCACCACTTTGGGGATTTTATGGGCAATAATCAAATCGCTACAAGGCGGTGTTTTTCCATAATGCGCACAAGGTTCTAAGGTGACATAGAGGGTCGCTTTTGAGAGTACGCTTGGATCTTTGACAGCGTTTATGGCATTCACTTCTGCATGCGAACTTCCGTAAGGTCCTGTATAGCCTTCTGTTATAATCTGGTCATCCACCACAATCACACAGCCCACCATCGGATTGGGAGCTGTAGAGCCCAAGCCTTTTTTGGCAATTTCAATGCAACGTGCTATGTAATGTTCGTGGGTGATTATAATTTAATTTTAATAGTTTCTGTTTTATTAATAGGATATGTGTACGTAAAACCTAAGGCTTTAAATTGAATAACTCCTTCATATTTAACTTTTAAAGTGCGATTCAAAACACTGTTTAGAAGCCCACCTAACAACCCATTTGGATCCTTGTTTAAAAGGTCTTTTGTGTTGACTTCCATTTGAAGTGGCACCCTAAAATCATCTTTTGTAGGGACTTTAAATTCCTCTGCACGAACGACTCCCATTAAAATATCATTTACAAACACAGTGACACCTTCGGTATTCAGTCGGCCGCCAACATCGTTTGGATTGTTAAAAAGGGCATCCGCTCTCAAGGTCAGTGTTTTGGAATTAGCGTCCACAAGTTGAATCCCGTCTATTTTGATAAATACAGGTTTCTGCTTGATGGCGCAACTCGTTGTCAAAACGATTAAGGCGAGGATCGTAAATTTTTTCATTATTTTTTTGGGTATTATATGTATCTTCGAACAACAAAAATAAGATTTATTAATCGGTATCCATAACATGCGTATTAGAGAAATTCAATTTAACGATAATTCACAAATCGAATCCATCATTAAATCCATATTTAGAGAGCTTCAACTCCCTTTGACAGGGACTGTTTACGAAGATGTTGAAACCACGCAAATGTTTGAATCCTATCAAGAAGAAAAGGCCGTTTATTTTGTGGTGGTGGATGAAGGCGAAGTGAAGGGCGGTTCTGGGATTAAAGTCTTAGACCCTAAAGATGCATCCATTTGTGAACTTCAAAAAATGTATCTTTCTCACGAAATACGAGGGAAAGGATACAGCAAACAACTTTTAGAAATTTGTTTGGATGCTGCCAAATCGATGGGGTACAAGCAGTGCTATTTAGAAACGCTCTCGGAACTTAAAACAGCTCAGAAATTATATAAACAATACGGATTTGAATACTTAGAGACTTCAATGGGAAATACCGGCCACAGCTCTTGCGGTGTTCGAATGATAAAAACCTTATAATGCAATTAAAATCACTTCATAATTTTTTTCAAAATGGACTCTTAGGCTATTACCCTAAAGATGAAATAGGTGCATTTTTTCACAGAGTTTGCGAACATCATTTAGGGTTCAAACGCATTGATGTGAGCCTAAAATCCGAGACCCTCATTACTCCCGAAACGTTTGAATATTTTGAAACTATCATCAGTCGTTTGTTAACCTATGAGCCCATTCAGTATATTTTAGGAACCACCTCCTTTTTTGGATTGGAATTTAAAGTCGATGTCAATGTATTGATCCCACGCCCTGAAACTGAAGAATTGGTGGCTTGGATTTTAAAAGGTGCAGATCCCAACAACCCCCTTAAAATTTTAGATATAGGCACTGGTTCTGGCTGCATTGCGGTGAGTTTGGCTAAGCACTTGCCCAATGCAGAAGTGTATGCCTTGGATGTGAGCCCAGCTGCTTTGGAAATGGCACAGTACAATGCGCAACAAAATGACGTTCAGTTGAACTGTATCGAAGCGAATGTTTTGGAATGGACAAACACTGAATTGTCGTTTGATGTCATCGTGTCCAATCCGCCTTATGTTCGTGAGAGTGAAAAAGAACACATGGCACCCAATGTGTTGGAACACGAGCCGCATTTGGCGTTGTTTGTTGAAAATGAAAGTCCACTCGTATTTTATAAAGCCATTGTGGAGCTGAGTAAAATAAACCTTAAAAAAGACGGTTTGCTCTATTTTGAAATCAACGAATATTTAGGAGCTGAAACAAAAGCACTTTGTTCCTCAGATGATTTTGAAGACGTTCAATTAAAAGCGGATGTTTTTGCTAAAAATAGAATGATGCGCGCTACCAAGCGTTGAATTTTTGTTGACTAAATTGCTGATAAATTCTCCGTATTTCCCTTTTAGATACCGCTCATTTTTATATCTTGTAGAGCTAAATATTAAGACCGATTATTTTTTTTGATGGATATTAAAGAACAGATTTTACAACTTCGAGAGGCGCTAAGTCAGCATAATTATAACTATTATGTTTTGGATGAACCGTCCATTTCTGACTTTGAGTTTGACACCAAGTTGAAACAACTCCAAGACTTAGAAGCAGCATATCCACAGTATTATGATGCCAGTTCGCCAACCCTCAGAGTGGGCGGTGCTGTCACTAAAAACTTTGAAACCATTGTGCATGCCCAACGCATGTACTCTTTAGATAATTCCTATTCCAAAGAAGATTTGATGGATTGGGAAACCCGATTACGAAAGATGGTCGATGGTGCCATTGCATATACTTGTGAGTTGAAATACGACGGCGCGTCTATCAGTCTCACCTATGAAAACGGGTTGCTTGTTCAGGCGTTGACACGGGGCGATGGTACGCAAGGTGACAATGTTACGGCAAACATTAAAACCATTAAATCCGTGCCTTTAAAATTACGGGGCGACTATCCAGACAAATTTGAAATTCGTGGTGAAATTGTTCTTCCTTTTGAAGGCTTTAATGCCATGAATGCCGAGCGCATCGCCGCAGGGGAGGAACCTTATAAAAACCCACGGAACACCGCTTCTGGAAGTTTAAAATTACAAGATAGCGCCGAGGTTGCCAAACGCCCTTTGGAGTGTTTGTTGTACAGCATTGTGGGTGAAAATACCGATTTAAAAACCCAGTTTGAAAATCTTGAAAAAGCACGTTCTTGGGGGTTTAAAGTCCCCACCATTGCCAAGCTTACCGACTCCATTGATGGGGTGTTAGAATTTGTCAACTATTGGGACATCCACCGTCATGAATTGCCTTACGAAACAGATGGTGTTGTGGTGAAAGTGAACAGTTTATTTCAACAAGCCGAGTTGGGCTATACTGCCAAAGCCCCGCGTTGGGCGATGGCTTATAAATTTAAAGCAGAGCAGGTTTCTACACGCCTCGAACACATTTCGTATCAGGTGGGGAGAACGGGGGCGATTACACCCGTGGCGAATCTTCAGCCTGTGGAATTGGCAGGAACGATTGTGAAACGTGCTTCGCTCCACAATGCCGATCAAATAGAAAAATTAGACGTCCGCGTTGGCGACTGGGTCTATGTCGAAAAAGGCGGTGAAATCATTCCTAAAATTATGGGGGTCGATTTGGAACGTCGTGCGGCAGATACACCCAAAACAGTGTACCTCACCGCCTGCCCAGAATGTGAAACACCACTCGTTCGAAAAGAAGGGGAGGCACATCATTATTGTCCGAATGACAAGGGCTGTTCGCCTCAAATTATTGGACGTATTCAACATTATATTTCCCGAAAAGCCTTGGACATCGAAGGTTTGGGTGGCGAAACCGTGGCCTTATTGGTCAATGAGGGATTGATCCTTGATTATGCCGATTTATACGAGCTGACAACGGATCAGATCATCCACCTCGACCGCATGGCAGAGAAAAGCGCCGATAACTTAGTCAACGGCGTTCAAGCCTCTAAAGACGTCCCTTTTGAACGGGTCTTGTTTGGACTGGGCATTCGCTATGTAGGAGAAACGGTGGCCAAAAAATTAGCCAAACATTACAAATCCATAGAAGCCTTGTCCAAAGCCACTTTGGAAGATTTAGAAACGGTGGACGAAATCGGCATTAGAATTGCCGAAAGTGTAGTGGATTTCTTTAGTAAGGAAGCAAATATTCAAATGGTATCTCGTTTGATTTTATACGGCCTCCAATTGCAACTGTCAGAAGAAGCTCTGTCCAATCAAACCACTCAGTTAGAAGGGCTGCGTTTTGTGGTGTCTGGTGTGTTTGAAACGGTCTCTCGTGACGAGCTCAAAGCCCTCATCGATTCCAATGGTGGAAAGGTGGTGAGTTCTATTTCAGCCAAAACCTCCTATGTGGTAGCAGGTGCCAATATGGGACCCAGCAAGCGCACCAAAGCCGAGAGCCTCAAAGTGCCTATTATTTCTGAACCCGAGTTTTTGGAGATGCTGAGTTAAAGATAGCGGAGTTTTTTGTACTAACCACACGAAAGATTAACTTCGTTGAATCTTCGATTTCGTGCGAGAGCGAGCGATGTCTGAATGAGCATAAGTTCCTCCATATCTACCTGTTTTCGCAGCTACTCCAATCGTATTTGTAGCATTAATCCATTTTTTAACAGAGAGCGTAAAACGGTTTAATCCCACTTGATTTTTAATTGTACCGAATTCGGTATAATTAAAAATTGGATTGTTAACAGGTTTCATACGTAAGAGAACTTATTGATCTATAAGCCCATCTAGAAAGTCATCCAAACCATTTGCTTTTGCGTATTCCAGAGTTTTGATACCGGCATTCATCAGTTTTTTAATGTTTTCTGGCGAAGCATCAGACATGTCAGCAGCGTAATTTTGATCTTCTGTTGGCGTATCAATCCGCATATAGGCCCCAGGATCATTCGGCTGGAGGGTTCCATTGATCTCATTCATTTGAAACGCTACGGTATCAATACTTCCATCCATCATAATATCTGGGATGGTCTTTGCCCATGTTAAAAGACTCCAATTAGCGCTTTTTTCTTTTTGCTGAAGTTCAAAGCCGCCTCCGCCTGTACCAATGGATAAAATGTACATATCACTTGCGGAGGGTTCATTGTTATTTCGGTCTTTAAAGTTTGTGTTTCTAGCTTCTGCGTATGCACACATTGTAGGGTTGTTGGCAAATACGCCTCCGTCCAAATTTATCATTTCAGCCAACGCCTTATTTTCTTGGACGTTTGCTGCCATATTTTTTATTTTTGCTGGAGGAAAGTAGGTTGGCGCTGCTGAGGTTGACCGTAAAACGTCCCGTACATAAAATTCCCTTTTAGAAGTGTCTTCATTGCTTGTAAAAAAGAAAGAAGATTTGGTATTCATATTATAAGTGGTAATAAGGCAGGGTTTTATGAGCGCACTGATCAGAAGGTCTCCAAATTTCTTTTGAAGTAAATTTTCTAAATTTCGAGGGCTAAACAAGGTCGCACTTCTGAGTCCCCACAATCGTTTCCAATTACTAATCTTTGAGGCGTTAAAAATACCGTAGCCTTCTTTTACATAAAAATCCAATGCCTCTGAAGCAGCATATTTTGCTTTGGTGTGATCTCCATCCTGAGGGGTTAAGTAAAGAGCGGTTAGGATGCCTCCCGTACTCGTTCCAGAAATAAAGTCAAAGTGATCGGCAATAGTGGTTCCGGGTATTTTTTTCTCTAGATATTCCTCGATGTATTTAATAATAGTAGCAGGAATGATGCCTCTAATGCCTCCGCCATCTAGGGTGAGAATGCGTACTTTTTTCTTGTTTTTCATGTATTTATTATTTGTAGAATTCAACACAATTTCTGTCTCAAAAATCGTTCCGAAAATTGGCTTTGCTGTTGTACGAAATTGAAGGTTTGATGCAGTCAGTCCTTTATATTGGTATTAGTTTTTTGTACGAACCACACGAAAGGATTCGTGCGGCAGCAGGGGAATGTTATTTATAATATTCATATTCGAATCTTTCAGTCGTGTAATAAATAGCTTTAATTAAAAGTCCATTATTATCATATTCCATCTTGGTGGTTTCTTTCTTTTGCCCATTATCGAATCGAGTAAACTCTTTTATTATTCCATTTTCGTATACATATTCAAAAGAGTAATTCCACTTACTCTTTTCAAGATTAGGTCTAATTTCCCAACCATAGTATTTTTCTTTGTGAAAGTCATCTATGTATTCTGTAATACTTTCTTGATATTTTTCTCCATTTCTGTACCATTCACGAACTTGCTTTCGTCCATTGTTCTCAAAATGATCTACGGTGTTTAATGTCCCGTTAGCATTGAATTTAGTTAATTTGATAAGTTTGTCATCTTCGTATTCAATATTAAATTTCAAGACTTCAATTTCTGGTCTGTTATTTCTGAAATTTGATGATAAATCAAGTCCCATTTTTTTTAATTTTTTTAAAGCCTTTTTATCAGGTTTGATATTTCGTGTTGTGTCCACTTGATTTATCAATTTCCCTTTTTCATTATACTCAAAATAAATAGTTCTTTGCTCACCGCCAAGAAATGGCTCGTGCTGAAATTTTATCATTTGTCCCTCTTTATTGTAAAAGGTTGTTGCGGTTAGTTTGTTTCCATTAAACCACTTTCGAGCTTTAACTTTGTTAATTTTATAAATATTATCATTTTGATAAGTCCATTTCTCTTGCCCAAAAGTTAACATTGAAATGAATAAAAATATGATTGATAAGGTTGTTTTCATTTTGTTGTTTTTCTAATTTTACCTAATGACTTTGACTAAGCTTAGTTGCGCTAACTAGGGAGGCTTTGCACAGGAGGTTAACTCTCATCATTATAATAAATTTTATAATATTTTCTACCATCTTTTTCCACTCCTTGTTCTATTAGTTCTTTATTTCCGTGTATGTAAATGTGAAAATTCTTGTCAAGTTTCAATACTTTTTTAAAAGCCCTAACTTGCTTTTTTACTGCTTGTGAAGATATGTCAAAACTATTTGCAAGTTCTATATCGTTATTATCTCTATATGAGTTATCGAAACTTCTAAAAGATTTTATTAACTCCTCACTTTGAAAAACTGATTTTTCAAAGTCTTCTTTTTCAAATTTATCGTTAGTTTTGAAATAATCTACAGAGCGATTTAATAAATCAATTTGGTCAGTTTTATTTACTTCAAATTCTTCTATTAATTGCTCTGTCACGAATTGTTTCGCTATTCCTAGAAATTGATTTGTAAGATGGTATCCAGTCTTAGTAGGTCGAATATTTAGAAAAAAATCTTTCCAGTATTGAGCTTCACTTGATTTATTAGATTTGTCAATAACATAAACCTTGTATCCTTTTTCTTTTCCTATATTTAAGATTAGACATCCTTTGTCAAGTTTTTCAATATTGATACCATCATCATAATTTAAAGCAAATTCATTTGACTTTTTATTTAATTTTAAAAATTGTTGTCTATTTTCAGACTTGAAAACACCAAAACCATTTACCAATATATTATCAACTTTAATATTATTAAAAGTTGAGACGAATAAATCTCCAGCCTTAATTTGTGGGTGTAGCGATACTTCGTATAAATGTTGAGCGATACTTTTACTTATTTCTATGAAGTTACCCTCGTTTGAAAACACATCACTTGTAAGTTGATATAACGGGTTCAAGTTAAAATTCCCATCAGAAAAAGTAAATGAATAAAACTCTTCCATATTGGAGAATGGGAATAAAAAGTATTTAATCAATAGTTCCCTCAATCTTGGGTCATTTGTATCAAGTAATAAATTTGAGATAATAATACCTTCTTTATTGGTTTTATTTCCAATTTGATGGGCAATCACGTTGCCTATGTTGCAATTAGTAAAATCTAACATATCTTATAGTTCATTTCCCCAGAGGGTTTTAATTTGTTCAATATCTTCGCTATCAAAATCGCTGTCCCAATTATCTTCTATTGTAAAAGTATTGTTTTGGAGCATATACCAAATAATGAAAATTTCAGGTTGAGTCAGGAATAGTATTTTGTGGTATCGACCTCTATTTTCTTCATAAATTCTTTGAATTTTTTGCTCGTTATTTATAATAAAATTATTAATATCATTGATTAATTCTTGCCGTTCATTTTCTGTTTCAAAGTAATTTAGTATGGTGTTTATATCCTTTAATGATATTTCCCTATCGTAATCAAATTTTGCGTATTTATAAAATTTACCTTCTAATTTTTTTAGTAATGCATAAGTTGGGTTACTTTGATGTTGTTTCTTTAATACTTCATTAACACTGGAAAATTCATCATCTGCAAGCTCATACAATGAAAGTAGGCGATATACTTTTCTTTTTAATTTAATGGGGAGTTCTGATTCCTGCTTATAAGAAAGTGAATGGGCAGCGTTTGACCATGCGTGTTGATTAAGTGTCCTCACCTGAATTTCAAAAATGTAATTATTAAGTTCTGTAAACTGTTCAAACCCTTTTATTATGCAATTTATTTTGGCATCATAATGATTAGAAATATAGCCAAGTTTATTAAAATCTAAATTGTCTAGTTTATATTCTGCATTTACAATGACAAAGTTTTCTTTAAGGAATTCATCAATAATATCCATTTCTTCTTGAAATGTGCAAATTATACGAATTCCTAATTTATCCTTTAAGTCTTGATAAGAGTATTCTTTCTGAACTTTCTTTTTCTTTATCTTTTTTATTATGCTTAATAGCTCCTTGGTTCTATAATGAATCTCTGGTAATATTTCGTAATCTGTAATAATATCTTTAATGAATGAACTAACGAGTGCTCCTAATCTTTCATAACTAGGCTGTTCCTCATCCCATAATTCAGCTATATTCTGAACATTAGTCATTAACAAATGCTTTTTACTTTAGAAATAATTTCTGCTTTTGTATTCCCATCTTCTTGACTTTCCAGTTTTACATTTTTATCAAATGTTCCTTTTTTACCAACAATGGCGATGTCATTTGCAAAAGTTATGGTTATTGTTTTTATTTTATTTTGTATATAATCATTAGCCTTGGGAAACTCTGACATTCTAAAGTTTTTGTTCTTTAGATATTTATTATAGTTGTTTTTATCAGTAGTTTCCATGTAATCATCTGCGAACTCCTTTGCACTAATTCTTTGTGAGTTTTTCTGCAAATACGAATTAAAGTCTTGTCTATATTTAGCTTGTTTTATTGGATCCTCAATTGTCTTTATAAAAGTAGTTGTGTAGGTGTAAAATTTCTTTGTTGTATGTCTTGGGTCTTCAAGAGGAATACATCCCAAAAATCTTTCAATAAACCAAGTTGTAACTTCTTTTTTTGTTTTTGGATCTATTTGCAAATCAGCTGTACTGCCATCATATTTTATCTTAAGTTCAGACTTGTTTATAAATAAGCCTACTTTATATATTTTTGTTTTCTTTGTAAGCATTAAATCTTGCACATCCTTAATATTAAAAGATTTAGTCACAGGGTCTAATACTAATTGTGCTCCTTCATCTCTTTCAAGTTTGATAATAATGCAAGTTTTGTTATCATTTATTTTTCCAAATATTATCACCAAAATTCCTGATGCATTTTGTCCGTTTTGTACTTCAAATAAATATTTGGTTATTAATTTTGACTGCTCAATTAAATCAGTACCACCCGAATTAATTATTTGATTGATATAAATGGAAACAGGAGATTCATTTTTAGGATTATAACAAACACGTAATTCTTTATTACTTTGCAAAGAGCTGATGATTTTGTCCTTAAAAAACACTCTTAATGCATCAGGAAGAGAACTTTCTTGTTCACTATATTGTGGTTTAATAGAAAAGTCACTTTTTCGATGTTTAGGTATGCTATGTACGATGATATTTTCAATCGTTATAGTACTTGTGTCAAGTTTAATAGCCATATCAATAGTTTTTATTATTATTTAATTTTCATTGGAAAGGTTTCAATGGTTGTATGTTCGTTTTTCCCCTGCAGCTAACTAGTTTATACAACATTAATGTGGTAATTATTTTTTTATAAGTGTTATAATACATTCCATGTAGGTATGTATAGTGCCCTCATTCCACTAAAATTTATATAAAACACTCCCTCCATTCGGTTAAATTCATTTTGAAGATTTAGACTGGGGTCTCAATCAAAAATTGAAATTAAAATATTTTATTTAATATCCAAAAAATATGGCGCTTTATTTTTATAAATAGCTGACAGTGTTTATCTTAAGTAGGCAAACATTAAACAAGACTATAATATATTACAATTAAATAATTATTTTTTATGGAAACATGAAATTTGGCTCGTCTTACAAAACCCGTTTTTTAGCAAGAAATTAGTAAAACTTAAAGATATAGTTGATATTTTTGTGGCATGATGGAAGAACAGGTCATTCTTGTGAATGCACAGGACGAACAAATAGGCACCATGCCAAAAATGGAAGCCCATGAAAAGGCGGTATTGCACCGAGCGTTTTCGGTGTTTATATTTAATGCCCAAAACGAATTGATGCTGCAACAACGTGCGGCTCATAAATACCATTCGCCGCTGTTGTGGACCAATACCTGCTGTTCCCACCAACGGGTAGGAGAATCCAATTTGGAAGCCGGCACACGCCGTTTGCAAGAAGAAATGGGTTTTGTGACGCCCCTCAAAGAAACCACTTGGTTTATTTACAAAGCGCCTTTTGACAATGGGCTCACCGAACACGAATTGGACCACATTATGGTGGGTTCTTACGAAGCAGCTCCCGTCATCAATACGGAAGAAGTGGAAGCCTGGAAATGGATGCCTTTGGAAGCCGTCAAAGCCGATATCAAACAGCAGCCAACACTGTACACCGAATGGTTTAAAATCATATTTGAAAAATTTTACGAACATATAAACACCACCAATGAAAGTCACCATAAGTAGAAAAGCACATTTTAATGCCGCCCATAGATTGTACCGCCCCGATTGGAGTTTTGAAAAAAACGATGCCATTTTTGGGAAATGCAACAACCCTAATTTTCACGGGCACAATTACGACCTTACGGTCAGTGTGACGGGAGAGATCGATCCAGAAACAGGGTATGTGATGGACGTTAAAATTCTGAAAAACTTTATCAAATCGGAAGTAGAAGATGCGTTTGATCACAAGAATTTAAACTTGGACGTACCTGAATTTAAAGATTTAAACCCCACTGCCGAAAACATTGTGGTGGTCATTTACGATAAGCTAAAAGCTGTCCTCGAATCTAATTTAGATTTGGAAGTGACGCTTTATGAAACCCCTCGTAATTTTGTGACTTACTCTGGAAACTAGTAGTATGAAGTTCATAACTTAAACTCAAGTAAATGTTGCCATATCTACATTGAGCGCAGTCGAAGTGTGGCTCTTAAAAGTCAATATAAAAATACTAATGAAACCACTTTATCCCTTAAAATTTCATCCGATTCTCAAAAATAAAATTTGGGGCGGTCAAAAACTACAACAACTTTTAAACAAACCCACCATGGCTACGGATGCCGGCGAAAGTTGGGAAATCAGTGACGTGGAAGGCGATACCTCTGTGGTTGCCAATGGTCCTTTGGAAGGTACATCGCTAAAAAACCTTTTGGAGACTTATACGTCTGACTTGTTAGGCGAGAAGAACTTCCGTCAGTTTGGGAAAAAATTTCCCTTGCTTATTAAGTTTATTGACGCCAAAGAAGATTTGTCCGTTCAGTTGCATCCCAACGATCAGTTGGCGAAAGAACGCCACAACAGTTTTGGAAAAACCGAAATGTGGTATGTGCTTCAAGCGGATACGGATTCCAATTTGATAGTTGGTTTTAATCAGGAGATGACACAAGACTTGTACCTCAAACATCTGGAAGCTAAAACGCTGCAAAGCATCTTAAATTTTGACAACGTCCAAGCAGGGGATACCTATTTCATTGAAGTAGGGAGAATTCATGCGATTGGAGCAGGGGTGCTTTTGGCAGAAATTCAACAGACCAGTGATATTACCTACCGCGTGTATGACTGGGACCGCGTGGATGCCGATGGCAATGAACGGGAGTTGCACAATGACATTGCGCTGGAAGCTTTTGACTTTGATATGCCGGATAATTACAGAGTGAAGTATTCCAAAAATTCAAATACTTCTACCGAACTGGTCAGTTGTCCATATTTCACAACGAATGTGCTGGACGTCAAAGAACCAATTCTAAAAGAAAACACACACGATTCTTTTATAATTTATATGTGTGTGGAAGGAAAAGCCACTGTGGAAGTGGACGGAACTGTCACTGAAATTTCGATGGGGGAGACGGTTTTAATTCCTGCCTGTATCGAACGATTTTTGATTTCTGCAAATCATGCAAAACTTTTAGAAGTTTATATTGAACTCGTTTAAGCTTTTTCAATCGGCTAAAAAATGGCCTTTGTTCACCCACTTTTTGTCTTTTTTAACTTCCGCAACGGAGCTACGCAACTAAAAAAAACTTCAATTGGATAAAAATTGACTAATTTTCGTTACAATTCAAAAAGTGTAAACGAGTTCAGTTAAAATTACGTAATTTTGCAAAAACAAAAATTAATACAATGGCTAACGTTAGAAATTTAAAGAAAGATATCAATTACGTATTAGGAGATATCATTGAAGCAGTATATATTTGGGAATATGCCAATACTGATAAAGACACTAAAAAAAGTGAAGCGATCATTGACGAGGCGATTTCAACTTTTGATGAATTGATTGCGATGGTAAATGCTAAAGATGTTGAAAATCAAAAAGCACATTTCAAAGGGATCGCTAACGATCTTGAAACAAAAGGAAAAGCTTTAATCGAAAAGATTAACAAGCTCTAAATTACTCAGACTTTACAGATTTAATATAGGCCTCCAGAATAATTCCATACTTAGAATTGGCAATTTTTGGAGGCAATATTTTGTTTATGGTATCCAAGTATTTCACATTGGCATCATAAATTTCAGAAACCGCTACAAAAGGTGCGACTTCACTCTCTTTATTATTGACAGCAAAATTGATGCTGTACAAATAGCTGCGTTGGACTAATTTATCCATTTGAATTTGAAGCGAATCGGCACGTGCTGAGAAGCCATCTTTTTGAGCGTTTAACTGCGCCTCAATGAGTTCTAGTTTTTGATCCTTGAAACGGGCAATGTTTTTGTAATAGGATTCCAGTAATTTTTGTTGTTTGCTGCCTTCTATTTTCGCATCGAACTTGAAGCGTTTTAAGCTTGTGTTTATAGTTGTAAGTCCTTTATCAGCAAAGAAAGAAATGCGTTCTGCATCCACCTCTTTTGATAAACTTAAGAATAACAACTCCGCTTCTTCCAAGTCGCAGCCCAATTCAAAATCGGTTGTACTATTCATCACCAAAGAATCCAAGGTTGTAAATCCACCATCAATCACACTTTGAAGGTAGAGCGTTCCTTTTTGAAAGCCTTTAATACTTCCTCTAACGGTTGTGTTTTTAGGGGTTTGCTGTGTACAAGCCGTGATGAGGATGGCAAGGATAAAGTATAAGCTGTTGTTCATGATTGATTTTTAGACTCAAATATAATTATTTCTAAGCAGTTGCGGCCGCTAATTCCATAAGGATTGTACACGCAATGGCAGCAATGGTTCCGATGGCATATCCAAAGACGGCTAAAATCACACCCACACTCGCTAAAGAGGGGTGAAACGCAGCAGCTACGATAGGCGCAGAAGCAGCTCCACCTACGTTCGCTTGACTTCCAACAGCTAAAAAGAAGTAAGGGGCTCGAATCAATTTTGCAACGGCGATTAGCAGCACTGCATGGATGGTCATCCAAACGACTCCAATCGCAATCAATCCTGTATTGTCAAAGATCATGGTTAAATCCATCTTCATTCCAATGCTGGCGACTAAGATGTAAATAAAAACACTTCCAAATTTACTCGCGCCTGCACCTTCATAGTTCTTAGCTTTGGTAAACGAAAGTCCCACAGCAATAATTGTTGCAATACTAATCATCCAAAAGAAAGAAGATCCTAAAAAAGTAAATATATTTTTTGTCGTTTCAGATTCAAATGTTGCGACATATTCACTAAAAAAGGGTGCTAGATAGCTAGATCCTAAGTGCGCAAAACTCACCGTCCCAAATGCAATCCCAATCATGATCATGATGTCCGTGAGTGATGGGGTGCGTTTCACACTTTCAGTGAAGGTAGAAACTTTATCTTTCAACGTTTCAATGGCAGTGGTGTCGGCTCGTAACCATTTATTAATCCGGTCTGATTTTCCAATTCCAATGAGTAAGAGTGCCATCCAAATATTAGCAACCACGATGTCCACAAACACCATGCCCCCATATAATTTTTGATTGTATCCATATATTTCTAGCATTGCGGTTTGGTTGGCACCGCCACCAATCCAACTTCCAGCCAAGGTAGAGAGGCCTCTCCAAACCGCATCGGGTCCAATACCTCCCACCGTTTCTGGAGAAACTAAAGAAATTAATAAAATCGCAATCGGGCCACCAATGACGATGCCTAATGTTCCTGTAAAAAACATAATCAATGCTTTCCATCCCAAGTTGACAACGGCTTTTAAATCGATGCTTAGAGTCATCAACACCAACGCAGCGGGCAATAAGTAACGACTTGCTACGTAGTACAAGTTGCTGCTGTGTTCGGTCAGTTCGCCAGTAGGAGTGAGGGTTTTCCAGTCTGGAGCAATCCATCCCAAAGTGGTGAATAGGGCTGGAATCATGTACGCCATAAACAGTCCGGGAACGATTTTATAAAATTTATGCCAAAAGCCGGTTGGACGTGATTCTGTATAAAATATCAGAGCAATGGCCGACATGAGTAACCCGAAAACAATGGTATCGTCTGTGAAAAATGGCGTTGTATCTATCATAATTTTTTAGTTTCTAGGTCTCAAATATAAATAAAATAATTTTTGGCACGAAGTTTGTTTACTAGTAAACATATTACATAATCTTTTGTAATATATTTTGGTTGGTTAGTGATTAAAAGCATCATTTTTTTAAATGATGCTTTTTCATATCAATATTTATTGATCTTAAACAGTCATACTTAGACACTTCGACTGCGCCTGCCTTCGGTAGGTAAACCTGTCTGCCGATAGGCAGGCTCAGTGCAAGCAGTTCAGAGCAAATATGCTACATCCATTACATTACTTCCCAGTGAATGTTAAAATATGGAACATAGTCGGTTCATTATGTGAAAATTAAGTTAAATAGCCATTACCTAGACATTTTGGCACGGAAATTGAAAATAGATTAAACATATTATTTTGTTAGTAATATTTTGGTTGGTTAGTTAGTTAAAAGCATCATTCTTCAATGGTGCTTTTATCTTTTTGTATAAAATTGAGCATACTTGTAATTACTTGGGGTATGATTGGGTGATTTAGTTCATTGTATGATTTTGTATTTACCAAATCATCGCCATCAATTTCAAATAAAAGGTGATTCATATTTTTTATAATAACGAGTTCAGCATCTGCTTTATGATCTTTTAAGAGTTGAGCTTCCATTACGCTCACTTGTAAATCTTTGGTGCCGTTCACGATGAGTACAGGGATTTCTAAGTTTTCAATACGTTCTTGGGGGTTGTATTCCATCCAGTTCATCATAAATGGCTGAATGTCTAAATTGAATATAGAGGCGAGTGCTGGAGGGAAATCTGCGGTGGTTTTTCCGCTTTTTAAGGTTTCTAAGACACGCTTCGTATCTTCAGTGAAAAAAGGCGCTGTTTTGGTAATTTGTTCTAAAATAATTTGATCGATAGGATTCCCTGCACCTGCTAAGGAGATAAATCCATCCACTCCCGATTCGCTGGCTAAAAGTCCTACTAAGCTTCCTTGACTGTGTCCTGCAATGATGATGGAGTCATAAGAGGGTTTGAAATAGGTGACCACCGATTTGGCGTCTGTTACAAAATCATCAAAACGGATGTTTTTATCAAAAATTCCTGCTTTGAGTTGTTTGACCACACGCTTGTCGTATCTGAAAGTTGCGACCCCATTTTCAGAGAGTCCTTCGGCCAGTTTCTTTAACATGTCATTTTTCATGAAGGACTGGTTGCCATTTCGATCGGTAGGGCCTGAGCCCGCAATAATAATGACCAATGGTGGATTTTCTACGGACTCTGGAACTAATAGCGTGCCATCCACATAACGGTTGATTGTAATTTCAGTAGAAGAAAAATTTTGCGCATCAGTGAAAGTCGTCATGCCGATAAAAAGGCAAAGAAAAGGAAAGATATGTTTGGTCATAGTACTGTTATTTAAGGAGTCTAAAGGTCAAGTTGATTCGTTTTGCAAGCGGCTTTTTAGTTTTTGGTATTTGATGCAGCCAGTGGTGTTGCGTTTCGTTTTTCATGAGTAGTAAACTGCCGTTTTGTAAATTTAGTTTGTGTTTTAAAGTTTTTATTTTTTTATGTTTCAAATGAAATGTCCGTTCAGCACCCAAACTCAAAGAAGCAATCACAGGATTGAGTCCAAGTTCTTTTTCATCATCGGCATGCCAGCCATTACTGTCTTGTCCATCTCGATATAAATTCAATAAACAGGACGAGAATTCCGTTTGAGTGGCTGCTTCAACTTTTGTTTTTATAGCATTCAAAAGCGGGGTGAAGGGGTGGGGTGTCATTGAAATGTTTGAATACCCATACGTCTTTTGGTTGTTGGCAAAAAAAGCAGTCAAACGCGGTTGCTTATACACTTTTCCATACACTCTGATGTCTTCTTCAATCCATGGCGTATGTTGATACAATGCGTCAAACAGTGCACTGGCTTCTTCCAAACCATAAAACTGCGGATGGTATTCGATTTTAGCATCTTGAAGCGGAAGTTTTATAATTTCGGATGAATCAAATAATGACATGCTCATAGTTTGCTCTAAATTAATATAAGTTTTTATTTTAGAGACTTATTTTTATTTTTTTTAAGTTTAAACCAAAAAAAGAGGTCGTCTAAAAAGACTCTGCTTTGTCAATCTGAACCTGACTACCGTCAGGAAATCCTGACTGTCGGTAAACAAGTTTATTTCAGATTCTAAAACAAAATGAATTTCAGTTAATTGAGATTCTGAAACAAGTTCAGAATGACAGAAATTCTACTTTTTAGACGACCTCTTTTTTACAAAAATAATATAAAGAGACTTATTTTATCATTTCGTAGCTACGGTTGATGAAATTGGTCAAGGCTTCTCCTTTGAGAAGTCCTTGAGACAATTGTGCCAAATCCAAGCTTTGTGTGATCAAACGTTCTTGTTTTTTCTTTGTTTTGGTGTTTAGAATTTCACTGACCAATTCAGAGTTGGTGTTTACAATAAGGTTGTGCATTTCAGGCATATTCCCCATTCCAAACATACCGCCACCACCGCCAGTTTGTTGCATCTCTTTCATACGACGCATAAACTCAGGTTGTGTAATCATAAAGGGAGCAGAATTGCTGTCCATTGCCTCTAATTGTACCATGAATTTTTCTGAAGGAACAATTTCTTTCAAAATAGTTTCAAGCGATGTTTTGTCTTCTTCACTGAGTTTAGAAACAGTCGCCTCATCCTTTTTGATTAAATTATCAACATGATCAGAATCAACACGTACAAAGCTTGTGTTTTCTTTTTCACTTTCTAATTTCTGAATTAAATGAGACACAATAGGCGAATCTAACAATAACACTTCGTAGCCTTTTGTTTTTGCAGCTTCAATATAACTGTGTTGCTCATCTTTATTAGACGCATACAAAATGACTAATTTATCGTCCTTATCCGTTTGGTTCGCTTTGATTTTGTTGTAAAGCTCTTCATAGGTATAATACGTTCCATCGACTGAAGGATACAATGCAAAGGCATCTGATTTCTCAAAGAATTTATCTTCGGAAAGCATCCCGTATTCAATCACAATTTTAATATCATTCCATTTCGCTTCAAAATCTTCTCTATTAGAATTGAATAGGGATTTCATTTTATCTGCCACTTTTTTAGTGATGTAAGACGATATTTTTTTAACCGCACCATCTGCTTGTAAGTACGAACGAGATACGTTTAGTGGAATGTCTGGAGAATCAATCACTCCTCTTAGCATCGTTAAAAATTCAGGAACAATGCCTTCAACGTTATCCGTTACAAACACTTGGTTTTGATACAATTGAATTTTATCCTTTTGCATATTCATGTCATTCCCCATTTTTGGGAAGTATAAAATCCCTGTCAAGTTGAAAGGATAATCTACATTTAAATGAATATTGAATAAAGGTTCTTCAAACTGCATTGGATACAGCTCGCGGTAAAAGCTTTTATAGTCAGGATCTTCTAATTCAGAAGGCTGCTTGGTCCAAGCGGGCGTTGGGTTGTTAATGATGTTATCAACCGTAACCTTACGCTGAGGTTCCGTTGTTTCTTTACCGTCTTTGTCCGTAGTTGTTTTAGGTTCATGCGTTTCATCATTTTCTTCTTTGGTTCCAAATTTAATTGGAATCGGCATGAACTTATTGTATTTGTTTAAAAGCGTCGTGATACGGCTTTCTTCAAGGAATTCAGTAGAATCTTCAGCGATGTGCAAAATAATCTCAGTTCCTCTTTCTGTTTTGTCAGAAGCTTCAAGCGTGTATTGTGGGCTGCCATCACAAGTCCAATGTGCTGCAGGTTCGTCTTTGAATGACTTGGTAATAATTTCCACTTTTTCAGCCACCATAAATGCAGAGTAAAAGCCCAGTCCAAAATGACCAATGATTCCAGAATCATCGATCTTGTCTTTATATTTATCTAAAAACTCTTCGGCGCCAGAAAACGCAACTTCGTTGATGTATTTCTGAACCTCATCCGCAGTCATCCCTAAACCTTGATCGATAATGTGAAGTTTTTTGCCCTCTTGATCGATTTTAATTTCGATTTTAGGCGTTCCGTACTTTACACTCACTTCACCAATGTTGGTCAAGTGTTTTAGTTTTAGAGTGGCGTCTGTGGCATTACTCACCAATTCACGTAAAAAGATTTCGTGATCGCTATAGAGGAATTTTTTAATCAGTGGAAAAATATTTTCTACGGATACATTAATCGTACCTTTTGACATAATTATGTTGATTTTTAAGTTATATGGAAATCTATAGTCAAAAAAAATACCAAATATTAAAAAGTGACAAACTGACATTTTAGTTTATATTTGTTACACCTTTTACTCAAACTTACACTATGTACAACTCAAAAATTATAGGTTTAGGTCATTATGTGCCAGAAAACGTTGTCACGAATGACGATTTGTCTAAGATTATGGACACGACGGATGAATGGATTCAAGAACGTACGGGGATTCAAGAACGCCGTTGGGCAAAGCCTGGCGATGGACAATCGACTTTTACAATGGGATTGGAAGCTGCCAAAAAGGCCATTTCAAACGCCGGAATTGAAAAAGAAGACATTGATCTTATTGTATTCGCAACTTTAAGTCCCGATTATTACTTTCCTGGGCCAGGGGTGCAAATCCAAGAAGCTTTAGAAATAGATACGGTAGCGGCTTTGGATATCAGGGCACAATGCTCGGGGTTTGTGTATTCAATTTCTGTGGCGGATCAATTTATTAAAACGGGTATGTACAAACACATCCTTGTGATAGGGAGTGAATTGCAATCGCATGGGATTGACAAATCGACTCGCGGTCGAAGTATTTCAGTCATTTTTGGCGATGGTGCCGGAGCTGCTGTATTGACGCGCGAAGAAGATTTGACAAAAGGGATTCTATCGACACACATACATTCTGAGGGGAAACATGCGCTTGAGCTTGCCACCGAAGCACCAGGAATGGGAACACGTTGGGTGACTGATATTATTAAAGAAAATGACCCCAATGATTTCAGTTACCATCCTTATATGAATGGGCAATTTGTTTTTAAACATGCAATCAAACGCTTTAGTGAAGTGATCAGTGAAGGTTTGCAAAAAAATAATTTAGAAGTTTCTGATATAGATATGCTCATCCCGCATCAAGCCAACTTACGGATTTCTCAATTTATTCAAAAGCGGTTTGGATTGTCGGACGATCAAGTTTATAACAACATTCAAAAATACGGAAATACTACGGCAGCCTCCATTCCAATTGCCTTATCTGAAGCCCATGAACAAGGGAAAGTCAATGAAGGCGATACAGTTGTTTTAGCCGCTTTTGGAAGTGGATTCACTTGGGGAAGTGTGATTATAAAATGGTAGTTTAGAGAATTACATAAATCCACCGCCAGACTTCTCATCATTGGCTCTGTTTTTTCGAGACTTGGCACTGTATTTAGTACTTCCAAATCGATAGGTGACACCTAAATAAATCGTATTGCTTTCCCAGTTAAACTCACCTTCTTGGACATAAGGGCTGGTGCCGTCAAAGCCAAATTTCATAGTGTTTAAAATGTCATTGTAATTCAGGCTGACACTTCCTTTTCCGTCAAGAAAACTCACACGCGACCCAAGGTTTACAAAGTACATTGGCTTCACATTAAATTGTAAATTTGAGTTTGCGCCTCTATAAAACCCAAAGGCGGTAAGGTTGACTCTTTTAGTCACTTTAAAACTGTTGTAAACTCTAAAATTCCAGGCGATATTATCTACCGAATTTATTTCAGTGATGATGTCGTTGACCACTGCGGTTTCTAGAGGAGCGTTCAGGCGTTCAGCAATTCCTTTGAGCGTTTGAGAATACAGATCAAAACTACCATTCAAACTCCACCATTTTGTAGGTTTGTAGCTGCTTGATAATTCAACACCATAAGCCGTAGAATTGTCAAAATTATCATGTGTTAAAATCAAACGTCCCGAATTCACGTCGGAGCGATCAATAAATAACGCTCTGTTAATTTCATTTGAAATTTGTCTGTAAAACGTTCCAAAAGTGACGCTACCTCCTTCTAAATCTCGAGTGTAATTAAACTCCACAGAATTGGTGAACTGTGGTTGAAGTTTGATATTTCCGTACGAAGATACCAAGGGCGTACTCCATTGTTTTATGGGATTTACTTGTCCAATACCAGGGCGATCGATTCGTCTGCTGTAATTGACTTGAAAGGAATTTTTTTCAGAAGGCGCATACGTAATATAAGCCGACGGATAGAATTCAAAATAGTCGTTTGAAAAAGGCGTTTTTGTGATGGTTAGGGGTTGACTTGTTTTTTCTTCAAGGGCGGTCACAGCTACATTTTCCAATCGCAATCCCAACTGATACGACCATTTGTCAATTTTTTTGTTATAATTTCCATACAGGGAATAAATATTTCGGGAATATTCAAAATCTGAACTGGGGGTAGGAACGAGCATACCCGAAAGCTCATAAGTATCTCCTGTGGACGCATAGCCTATTAACGAATTGAAAAGGTTTGCTTGTAAACCCAGTTCTATTTTTGAGTTTTCATTGAGTGCATTCGCATAGTCAAGATTTAGAGTTGTTCGCTCTCGTTTTGTCTCGTTATCATCAATATAATCAGTACTGTTGCCAATGGGATATGAAAAGTCTGCAATGCTGTTGCTGTCAAAAGTATTGTGGTCTATTTCAAACTCTATGTTGTGACCGTCGTCGTCAAAATTAATTTTATAATCGAAGTTGTATTGACTGGTAGAGTTATCTCCTTTGTCCAACCACAACTGTGTTTGATTAAGCGAATTATTGTTTGCATAAATAGCATTCGATTCTCCGTTATTTTTTGAGTCGGATTTATTTTGATTTGTAAAAACGGATAGGGTATGTTTGTCATTAATATAATAATCCACTCCAAATTTGATCAAATGATTTTTGTTGTCATTATTAAAATTAAATAATTGTTTGGAATTATTTTCAGGTCTTTGGATTACACCGTGATTTCTATTTTCAGAGATGTTATTGCTGTAATTCGCATAAACGTTGATCTTGCCGTTTCGGTAATTAGTGGTTAAGGCACTGTTGAATTTAGCAGACTTTTCATAGGAAAGCCCCATGCTAAAATTCCCATTAAACCCGAGCATCGTATTTTTGTGCAATATAATATTGATCAGACCACTCATGCCTTCAGGGTTATACTTGGCAGAGGGATTGGTAATAAGTTCAATAGATTTAATAGCTGTTGACGGGATTTGCTTTAATAATTGTGCCGTTGGAATGTTGGATAATTTCCCATCGACCATCACTCTTACGTTTGTATTTCCTCTTAAACTAATGTCTCCAGTTTGAGGATCTACACTCACAGAGGGAATGCCGACCATAAGTTCGGAGGCTGTTCCGCTAGCTGCTAAATCTTTTCCAATAGTGATGACCTTTCGATCTACTTTTTGTTGTATGCTAGAAGTTTCTGCGATAACCGTAACTTCGTCAAGAGCAGTGTTGTCTTCTTCTAAGACAAGAGTTCCTAAATCGAGTTTTTTTGTGCCACGATTCAGAGTGACTTCTTTGTTTAAAGTCTTATAGCCAATGTACTGAACAGAGACTATAAATGTAGTTTCTTTAATATTTGAGATTTCAAAAACCCCATCTTGATCTGTAATTCCACCTGTAATGAGTTCACCTAACGGAGATTTGATGATGATATTAACGTAGGGAAGGGTTTCGTTTGATTTAGAATCGATCACGCGCCCGCTGATAGTGCCACTGTCTAAAGGGTTGTGAGCATAAAGAGCTAAATTAGAAACCATTAAAAAAGTAAGTAGTACTGCGAGATTTTTCATTTATTTGAGGGATAAGATTGATAGGCTTTTGTAGATTAGACGAAACAAAAATAATATTGTTACTCTTTAATTTCAAATTAACACATAATTAATAGCATGTCCAAAAAAAATACACTCGTTCTCGGCGCTTCTTTAAACTCCGATCGTTACTCCAATATGGCAATACTTCGCTTGTGTGAAAATGCCATAGAAGTCAAGGCTTTTGGAATGAAAAAAGGCACAGTTTGTGGCATTGAGATCGCTACGGAATTACAGCCCTATCAAAACATTCATACAGTCACCTTGTATTTGAATCCGAAACGTCAAGAAGCTTATTATGATTATATTTTGGATTTAAATCCCACCCGCGTAATCTTTAATCCGGGCACTGAAAACCCGGAATTTTATAAACTTTTAAATGAAGCCTCTATAAATTATGAAGTTGCTTGTACATTAGTGTTGCTTTCTACAAATCAGTATTAAATTAAATTCGTGTTAAGTAAGCGTTGTAAAACATATTTCTAGTCTATCTGTAAGCGTGATAAGTGGTTATCTCTTTTGGTTTATGTAATGAAAAATGAGGAACGAAATAGTATTGAAATTAGAGCTAGATTCATAGTTTAATTATTTTTCACTACATTGTAATTCCTTAATCTTTATTTTTTTTGTTATGAATAAGCCTACTCTTATTTTACTTACCTATTTATTATCATTTTTATATGCTGAATCTCAGGAATACCTTGAGATGATTAATTCAGAGGAATTTACAGTTCAGGAAATTCAGAATAAAGCTGAAGCGTATTTTGAAATCAAAGGCACTGGTAGAGGTTCTGGATACAAAACTTTTAAGCGTTGGGAATATAATGGCCTTCGAATGCAAGACGAAAATGGATTTTTGAAGTCGTCTTCATTTTACATTGATGAGTTAGAACGGTACAATTCGGAAATAAACAATGTTACACCATCAAGTCAGACAAGTTTGGTTTCAAATTGGGTACAATTAGGACCCACATCTTGGAATCAAACGTCTGGATGGAACCCAGGAGTCGGAAGAATTACAAGTATTGCTATTGATACTAAAGATGCCAATCATATTATTGTTGGATCGCCAGGAGGCGGTGTTTGGAAAACAGTTGATGGGGGAAGTAATTGGTCGGCACTCACCGACAACCTCTCAAATATTTTTGTGTATGCATTGACTATCGATCCTGTTAATTCTAATATTTATTATTGGGGAAGTTCTTCAGGCATCATTTTTAAATCAACGGATGCTGGTGCAACTTGGAATCAATTAGCAGATACAGGAAATGGAGTTGTCAATAAGATTTTAATTAACCCTTCTGATACAAGCAAAATGTTTTGTTCTAGCCGGTATGACGGTGTCTATAAATCTACTGATGGAGGCGTCAATTGGAGTTTAATTCACTCTGAATCTACCACGGCCTATGATATAGAATTTAAACCTGGAGATTTTAGTGTAGTATATGCATCAGGAAATGGTTTTTTCAAGTCCACAGATTCTGGTCAATCCTTTTCAAAAATAAATAACAACTTTATTTCAGGGGCTAATGACTTTAACATTGGGCCAAAAATGATTGGTGTTTCTGCGGCAAGTCCAGATGTTGTCTATTTGCTTGAGGCTTCCGGTGGTGCTTTTGGAGGATTTCATAAGTCCACCGATAGTGGCGAAAATTTCACCAAATTAGATCACACAGGAAAAAATTATTTTGGTTACAGTTCTACTGCGGATGACACCAGTGGCCAAGCTCCAAGAGATATGGATATCGTCGTCAATCCAACTGATGCAGATGATGTCCATATTGCGGGCGTACTTTCGTGGCGCTCTACAGATGGCGGTGTCAATTTTAATATCACATCTCAATGGCAGCCAGGAACTGCAACGACTGAAAATATAGGCTATTGCCATGCCGATATTGACATTATGATTTATCAGAACAATAAGCTATATGTAGGGAGCGATGGCGGTATTTTTGTAGCCAATGACCCGTTGAATGTTAGTAGCACTTATTATACAGACTTAACTTCTGGTTTGGGAATTCGTCAATTTTATAGAATAGGAATTAGCCAAACAAACCCTGTCATCGTTACTGGCGGTGCTCAAGATAATGGGACTTCTGTTTACAGAGCGGATAAAACTTGGGAGGACTGGTTGGGTGCGGATGGTATGGAATCTTTTGTCGATCATTCTGATTCGAATATTTTGTATGGAACTTCACAATTTGGAAGTTTATATAAATCCACCAATCAGGGACAAAGTATTATTTTTCTTCCATCTCCTGATGGCAAGTCAGGTAATTGGGTTACCCCTTTTGAGCAAGACCCAAGCGACTCCAATACTATTTATTCCGGATATGATCAAATATATAAATCTACTAATGGAGGTCAGAACTGGAGTTCCATTTCACAAAACTTTGGCAGCAATGCGGACCATTTGAAGATTGCACCATCTGATAGTGAT
Source organism: Formosa sp. Hel1_33_131 (assembly GCF_001735745.1). Taxonomy (NCBI): domain Bacteria; kingdom Pseudomonadati; phylum Bacteroidota; class Flavobacteriia; order Flavobacteriales; family Flavobacteriaceae; genus Formosa; species Formosa sp. Hel1_33_131. The sequence continues at coordinate 429,504 of NZ_CP017260.1, read as the reverse complement.
GTCATATATGCTTCGTTAGGATCCAGTCTTTTTAAAACAACAACAGGCGGAGGGAGTTTATTATCTTACTGGTCGTCATTGACAGGGTTTTCTGGGGATATTAATTCCATTGCCATTCACCCTACAAATCCAAACAAACTAGCCATTGCAACAAATTCGTCCGATAAGATTTATGTTTCTACTGATGCTGGTGCGACATGGACCTCAATGCTTCTTGACCTTCCAAGTTTTGCTGCACTTGCGCTTGTTTGGGATACTACTTATAATGAAGATATTTTATATGTAGGAATGAATTATGGAATTTATTATTTGAGAGAAAACACGACCTCTTGGATCGCTTATAACACTGGATTACCAAATGTATTGGTAAATGAGCTAGAGATAAACTCTGCAGATAAAAAAATATATGCAGCCACTTATGGGCGTGGTCTCTGGAGCGTTGATTTATACAACCCTAATAGTGCTGGATTGGACGCATTTGATATCTCAGGTTTAGAAGTCTCTCCAAACCCCTCAACTGGGGTGTTTAAACTAGATTGGAAATTAAACAAACTAGTGACTGTAAAAATATTTGACCCCCTAGGGAAGTTAGTCTTTTATGAAAAAAACAGAGATTTATCACAGAATCCTGAAATAGAATTAAAGGCTCCTAAAGGATTATATTTCTTAAAAGTAAACACTGCGAATAGCGAAATCACTAAAAAGTTGATTGTAAAATAAGTTCTAATATTTCTGTAACACTCGAAGATATATAGGCGGCTAATCTAACATTAAGTCGCCTTTTATAGTTGAGGTTATTTACGTCGAATCAACATTAATCCTATAAAAGTAAAGAGCCCATTAAGAGGCAGAAGCTCGTAGCCAATCACATAGCCCCCTAAGTTTTCTGCGGGTATATTCCCAAGCATAAATACAATTGCAACCGAAACCAAGGCGACCATCCAGACATAGCGGTCTTTTATTTTATAGTCTGTAAAAATTCCAAAAGCAAACAACCCTAAAAGAGGCCCGTAGGTATAACCCGCCACGGTCAATAAGCTGCTAATCACATTGGAGTTTAGCGTGTATTTGAACGCGATGATGACCACCACCAAAAGCACACTCATGCCGATATGTGTTTTTTTACGAATCGTTTTTTGTTCTTGTTCGGATTTGTCTTTCATGTCTAGGATGTCCACACAAAAAGACGTCGTCAAAGAAGTCAGGGCACTATCGGCACTGCTATACGCAGCGGCTATCAATCCAAGGATAAAAGTGATGCCTAGCGTGATTCCCAATCCACTATTGAGGGCGATTTCTGGAAATAATAAATCTGTTTTGGGTTTGCCGTCCAATAACGGAATCGCAATATTATTTTGTTTGGCATAAATAAACAAAAGAGCTCCCAGCAGCATAAATAAAAAGGTTACGAATGTAAGTACAACACTGAACGAAAGCATATTTTTCTGAGCATCCTTAAGTGATTTGCACGTCAAGTTTTTTTGCATCATATCCTGATCCAATCCCGTCATGCAAATCGTAACAAACAGACCTCCAAAAAAGGATTTCAGAAAGTAATTTTTATCTAAAATGCTATCCGTATTAAAAATAGTACTGTAAGATTTTAGTTCGTCTGAGGCTAAAAACTCTGTGAAACTCCACCCCAAACTATCCGTAATAAAATAAATGGACAATACCACCGCAGTAATCATAAACAAGGTTTGAAGCGTATCCGTCCAAACAATGGTTTTAATACCCCCTCTAAACGTATAAATCCAGATTAATAAAATTGAAATGATAACAGTGATTTCGAAAGGGACATTCCAATCACTAAAAACAAATTGCTGCAACACAATCGCTACTAAATACAATCGAAATGCAGCACCTAAAACTCGGGATATAAAAAAGAAAAAGGCCCCCGTTTTATGACTTACAAATCCAAAGCGTTGAAAAAGATACTCGTAAATGGATGTTAAATTTAATTTATAATACACAGGAAGCAGCACAAAAGCGACCACAACGTAACCCACCATATAACCCAAGACAACTTGAAAATAACTAAACTGAGATGCTTCTACCCAACCTGGAACAGATATAAAAGTAACTCCCGACAGCGACGCGCCAATCATTCCAAAAGCCACTAGATACCAAGGTGATTGTTTACCCGCTTTAAAAAAATCGACATTAGAATCGTTTTTTCCCGTTAAGAAAGAAATGAGGATTAAAACTAAAAAATAACCTAAAAGGAGCGTTAAAATTAAAAAGGAACTCATGTGTTAAAGTAAATTAGATTACTTTTACGAAGTTAACCAATTATAACTTTATTATGAAAAAATCAACCTTTATTTTAGGGGTTTTCCTATTGTCATTTTTATCTATTGAAGCTCAAGACTATCTTGAGATGATGAACTCAAACCAATATACAGTTTTAGAAGTTCAAAATGCTGCAGAAGCTTATTTTGAAAATCGAGATAAAGGTAGAGGAACGGGTTATAAAAGTTACAAACGTTGGGAGTATGATGCACTTCGTATGCAAGATGACAATGGACTTTTAAAATCGCCTTCGTTTTACTATAACGAACTAGAACGTTATAACTCTTACAAAAATAATTCCACGCAATTGGGACAAAGACGTAGGGTTGCCAATTGGGAACAGTTAGGGCCTTATGAGTGGAATCAAACTTCGGGGTGGAATCCAGGAGTGGGACGAATCACAAGTATAGGAATTGATCCTAATAACGAGAATCATATGATTATAGGTTCCCCAACTGGTGGAGTTTGGAAAACCACAGATGGGAGTGCGACTTGGAATGCATTAACAGATAACCTCTCTAATATTAATGTGTATGCATTAACGATCCATCCCACAAATTCTAATATTTATTTTTGGGGAAGTAATAGTGGTGTTATTTTTAAATCTACAGATGCCGGGGCAACTTGGAACGAATTAGCCGATACAGGAAATGGAAATGTAAATAAAATTTTAATCAATCCATCGAATACGAATCAACTATTTTGTTCAACAGAATCTTCTGGAGTTTTTCAATCTACGGATGCTGGTGTCAATTGGGAGAAAATCCACGGTAGCTCTAGTCGAGGCTACGACGTAGAGTTTAAGCCTGGAGATACCAATACGATTTACGCATCTGGAAATTTATTTTTTAAATCCACGGATGGCGGTTTAACCTTTTACGATGATTTGTTTAGCCCTTGGACTCAAGAAAATGTGCAAGGTCAAACAAATTGGACTATTGGGGCATCAAATCCTTGGGGCTCTGTTAGTCCTGTTCAAGGAGATATGATGGCGAATTTTTACTTGCCAAGTTATGAGAATCCAATTACAAGATTAGTTACTCCGGCTTTAGATTTGAGTAATGCAGCATCGCCAGAACTCAATTTTTCTTTTTCGAATCTTAGATGGCTTGGTCCCTACTTAAATGGGTTTCGAGTACTTTACAAAACATCTATTAATGGTGAATGGATAGAATTAGCGAACTATCCTGACTCAGTGCCAAATTGGCAAAATGTTACATTAGCTTTACCAGATGCTTCAGACGATTATTATATTGCATTTGAAGTGACTAATAATTATGGAAAACCCACAACTTTAGATGCCGTATCCATTGAAGATTCTTCATTGGGTATTATTTTCGAAAATGGGTTTGAATTGAGTGATAATGATTTTTCAAATGGTCCAAAAATGATAGGTGTTTCTGCTGATAATCCGGATGTTGTGTATATACTAGAAGCAGCTGGCGGCATATTTGGAGGGTTTTATAAATCTACTGACAGTGGTGCCAATTTTACTAAATTAGACCATACAGGGAAAAATTATTTTGGGTATACATCTGATGCAAGTGACGATAGAGGTCAGGCACCAAGAGATATGGATGTTATTGTCAACCCATCTGATGCAGAGGATGTTCATATTGCAGGGATTTTATCATGGCGTTCTACAAATGGTGGAACCGATTTTAATATTACTTCACAATGGGTGCCTGGAAATGCAGCAGATCAAAATATTGGGTACTGCCATGCAGACATTGATCTTATGATTTATCATAATGACAAAATATATGTGGGGAGTGATGGCGGTATTTTTGTTGCTAATGACCCACTGAATGTTAGTAGTACTTACTATACCGATTTAACCGCTGGTTTGGGAATTCGTCAATTTTATAAAATTGGAATCAGTCAAACAGATCCTGTGATTGTTTCCGGAGGATCTCAAGATAATGGGACTTCTGTTTATAGAGCCGATGGCATCTGGTACGATTGGTTAGGGGCTGATGGAATGGAGTCATTTGTAGACCATTCAGATTCTAATATTTTGTATGGAACCTCCCAAAATGGGACTTTATACAAATCATACGATCAAGGAGCAAGTTATAGTTGGATCAACCATGGATATTTTGATGATGTTGAAGGTCCAGACGGTAGCTGGGTCACCCCTTTTGAACAGGATCCTAATGTTGGTGCTACATTATACTCTGGATACCGTGAAATATATAAATCCCTTGATGCAGGAGCTACTTGGAGTTCTATCTCTCAAGATTTTGGTAGTACTGCAAATCATTTAAAAATAGCACCCTCTGATAGCAATACCCTATATGCTGCATTTGGAGAGAACCTTTACAAAACCACAAATGGAGGATCAGAAGGAGATTGGACGCAAGTAACAGGATTTTCTGGAAACATTAATTCGATTGCCATTCATCCTACAATTTCAAATAAGTTAGCGATTGCAACAAATTCCAACGATAAGGTTTATATTTCAAGTGATGGTGGCGAAAATTGGAGTGTTGAATCTCATGACTTACCAAATTTTAGTGCCTTGGCATTGGTGTGGGATACGACTTACAATGAAGATATATTATACTTAGGGATGAATTATGGAGTCTATTACCTCAGAAATAATGAAACAACTTGGACGTCTTATGATACAGGACTGCCAAATATTCAAGTTCGTGAACTTGAAATAAATACGGCAGATAGTAAGCTATACGTTGCAACTTATGGACGTGGACTTTGGCGTGTTAACTTGTTTGATCCGGACGCTTTAGGAGTGGACAATTTACAAATATCAGATTTGATCGTGTCACCAAATCCAACAACGGGAACTTTTAAATTGAATTGGAAATTAAACGATCCAGTGACAATCAAAATTTTTGATCCCCTTGGGAAGTTGGTTTTTTATGAGAAAAACAGAGATCTATCCCAAAATCCTGAAATAGAACTACAGGCTCCACAAGGACTGTATTTCCTAAAAGTAAATACATTAAATCAAGAAATCACTAAAAAATTAATTATAAACTAAGCACTGTTTTGAGTGTTTAGAGATGTTTAATTTCATGACATAAATTCGTTTAATTTTATCTAAATTTGCGTCATGGAATTTTCTTCTAAATTATTACAAAGCGCCGTGGACGAAGTTGCGCAATTGCCCGGCATCGGACGTCGAACCGCTTTACGGCTTGTGCTTCATTTGATGCGTCAGCCAGAGTCGCAAACACTTCACTTGACGGAAGCCTTGCAGAAGATGCGCCAAAATATTAATTTTTGTAAGAACTGTCACAATATTAGTGACTCCGAATTGTGTGAAATTTGCATCAACACCAACCGTCAACAAGATGTGGTGTGTGTGGTGGAAGACATCAGAGACGTCATGGCTATTGAGGGTACGTCTTCGTATAGAGGCGTCTATCATGTATTGGGCGGTAAAATCTCTCCCATGGATGGCGTAGGACCTCACGATTTAAAAATTAACAGTCTCATTGAAAAAGTTCGTACGGGGAATACTAAAGAGCTCATTTTTGCGTTGAGTTCTACGATGGAAGGAGATACCACTAATTTTTATATTTTTAAACAAATTCAAGATACAGAGGTCGTCATCTCTACCATCGCCCGCGGAATTTCTGTTGGAGACGAATTAGAATATGCCGACGAAGTCACGCTTGGACGAAGTATTACCAATAGAATTCCATTTGAACTCTCTCTTAAATCCTAATTTATTTTGAAACTCTCCGTTGTCATTCTAAATTATAATGTTCGCTACTTTCTCGAGCTGTGCTTGCAGAGTGTAGAGGCTTCTTTAGAGAATATTCCTTCAGAAATTATTGTCATAGACAATGATTCCAAGGATGGTAGTTGCACGATGGTGAAAGAAAAATTTCCTTCTGTGGTTTTAATTGAAAACAACTCCAATATAGGGTTTTCAAAAGCCAATAATCAAGCCGTTCAAGTCGCAAAAGGCGAGTATGTCTGCATTCTAAATCCAGATACGGTCGTTGCAGAAGACACCTTTGAATCCATTCTTGATTTTGCAGAGAAACAAACAAATTTAGGGGTCATAGGCTGTCGATTGATTGATGGTTCTGGGAAATACCTTCCAGAAAGCAAACGAAATATTCCGCTTGTTGATATTGCAATTAAAAAAGTCTTAGGAAATTCTCAACACTACTATGCCAATCATATTATGGAGTATGAAACTGCAAGAGTAGAGGTTTTAGTTGGTGCTTTTATGGTATTGAAGCGTTCACTATATAACTCCTTAGAGGGCTTTGATGAAGATTATTTCATGTACGGAGAAGACATTGATTTTTCTTTTAAATCACTTAAAAAAGGGTATGATAACTATTATTATGGCGGCACTACAGTGATCCATTATAAGGGAGAAAGTACACGAAGGAATGCCATTTATTTCAAACGTTTTTATGGCGCCATGCAGATATTTTACAAAAAACATTTTAAATCCAATGTGCTATTTGATTTAGGCGTCTTTTTTGGAATTAAACTATTTACCCTCATTAAGCCATTTAAACAGCATCAACCAGAAATCAAGTTTAAGCCTGTTTTAGTTTCAACGAATTCCAACGCTCAATTAGTTGAAAAATTAAACCCAAAAATCATCTCTTCAGTTGATGAAATTGATTCCAACTTTGAAATAATTTTGGATGCCTCGAGTTTATCCTTTAAGTCGATTATTGACCAGATGCAGGCTTCTAATACAAAACAGTCTATTTTTAAAATTCAACCCAAAAATTGCAACTATATTCTTGGGAGTAATTCGGCTGATAGTGTAGGAGACGTAATACAATTCTAATATTTCTTAATAATTCCATCTATTTTAGTTAATTTTGTAGCCTATATTAATTTACCTATTCGCATAAAACTATGGCAAAATTTGAACTTAAATTACCCAAAATGGGTGAGAGTGTAGCCGAAGCCACGCTAACCGCATGGCTCAAAGACGTTGGAGAAAAGATCGAAGCCGACGAAGCAGTGTTAGAAATTGCAACGGATAAGGTGGACAGTGAAGTGCCGAGTGAAGTTGAAGGAATTTTAATTCAAAAACTATTTGAAGTGGATGCCATTGTCGAAGTAGGACAAACCATCGCCATTATAGAAACAGAAACTGATGCTCCTGTAAGTGCAGCTCCAACTCCAGAAACTGTAGTGGATACTGAACCCGAAGCGGTGGTGCAATTAGAGTCCTCTATTGCAAAGGTTCAAGAAACGGTAAGCCCAATTAGTTCTAATGATGCACGTTTTTATTCGCCATTAGTAAAAAATATAGCTAAAAAAGAAGGGGTCTCTCAATCTGAATTAGACGCCATTAAAGGTTCTGGTAAAGAAGGCAGAGTCACCAAAAATGACATCCTATCTTACTTAACAAATAAATCACAAGCTGCTCCAGTTGAAGTAAAAGCACCAAGCGTGTCCATCGCACCGAGCGTATCATCCACGCCGAGCCCCTCTACAGCAAGCCCTGTAGTAAGTCGCGGAGAAGATGAAATTATTGAAATGTCTCGCATGGGGAAATTGGTGTCTAAACACATGACTGATTCCATTCAGACCTCGGCACATGTGCAGTCTTTTATCGAAGTAGATGTCACTAAAATATGGAACTGGAGACTGGGAATTAAAGATACTTTTAAAGCGCGAGAAGGGCAAAATATTACATTTACACCTATATTTTTGGAAGCTGTTGCGCATGCGCTAACCGTACATCCAATGCTCAATATTTCTGTTCAAGATGCTAAAATAATTAAACGAAAAAACATTAATATCGGAATGGCTGCGGCCTTGGAAGACGGCAACTTAATTGTTCCTGTCATTAAAAATGCAGATCAATTAAACCTTATTGGAATGACCAAGCGTGTGAATGATCTAGCACTGCGCGCACGTACCAATCAGCTCAAACCAGATGATATTCAAGATGGAACCTATACAGTAACCAATGTTGGTGGGTTTGGAAGTATCATGGGAACACCCATTATCAACCAACCGCAAGTTGGTATTCTTGCACTTGGTGCCATTCGAAAAGTACCTGCCGTAATTGAAACCAGCGAAGGCGATTTTATCGGAATTAGACAACGTATGTTTTTGTCACATTCTTATGATCACAGAGTTGTGAACGGAGCTTTAGGCGGTCAATTCTTGAAAACAGTTAAAGAGTACCTAGAAGCTTGGGACGAAAATAGAACACTATAATTATGCAATTAAACCTAAATAAACCCATCTGTTTCTTTGATTTAGAAACAACAGGAGTCAGTATTACCAAAGATCGAATTGTAGAGATTTCGATCTTAAAAGTAAATCCAAATGGTACTGAGGAAAAGAAAACCTGGCTCGTAAATCCAGAAATGCAAATTCCTGATGTAGTCATAGCGGTGCATGGCATCACTAACGAAAAGGTGGCTAATGAACCTACATTTAATGAACTTGCAAAAGAAATTAATACATGGATTAAAGATTCTGATTTAGGAGGCTTTAACTCCAACCGTTTTGATATTCCCTTATTAGCAGAAGAAATGCTAAGAGCAGGCATCGACTTTGACATGAAAAACCGACAGTCGGTAGATGTGCAAACTATTTTTCATAAAATGGAACAACGCACCCTGACAGCTGCATTTAAGTTTTATTGCGATCGAAGTCTCGAAGGTGCACACAGTGCAGAAGCCGACACCATGGCGACTTATGAGGTTTTAAAAGCGCAGTTAGACCGCTATGAGGATTTAGAAAATGACACAAGCTTTTTAGCAGACTTTAGTTCTCGCAAAAAACTTGCGGATTTTGCTGGTTTTATTGCCTATGATAAGGAAGGCGATGAGTGTTTCTCTTTCGGAAAACACAACGGCAAAAAAGTCACTGAAATTCTTGAAAAAGAACCGGGTTATTTTGGATGGTTGCTTTCAGCAGATTTTCCACTTTACACCAAAAAGGTGTTAACAGCGATTAAGTTGCGTGCATTCAACAATAAACTGCAATAGATGAAGCTCATTTGTATTGGGCGTAATTATGCGCAACACATCTCAGAACTCAAAAATGAAAAGCCCACAGAACCGGTCATCTTTTTGAAACCTGATACCGCTATCCTTTTAAAAAAACAACCCTTTTTTATTCCAGACTTCTCTGATGAGGTACACCATGAAGTGGAGGTATTGGTAAAAATCAATCGGGTAGGGAAGCACATTGATTCAAAATTTGCTCATAAATACTACGAGCAAATTGGTTTAGGAATTGATTTTACAGCACGTGACCTTCAGCAAAAACTCAAAGAACAAGGCTTGCCTTGGGAAAAAGCAAAAGCCTTTGACGGAGCGGCAGTTGTTGGGAAATGGGTGTCTAAATCAAACTTCGATAATTTGAACGACCTTCCGTTTAGCCTTCATAAAAACGATGAAATTGTACAGTCTGCCACAACCAGTGATATGTTGTGGAATATTGACGAGATCATTGCGTATGTATCTCAGTTTTTTACTTTAAAGATTGGGGACATTATTTTTACAGGCACTCCTTCAGGAGTCAGTCGTGTACAACCCAATGATTCTTTAAAGGGTTTTATTGGGGATGAAGAATTCTTTTCAATTAAAGTTAAATAAAAAATGAAAGCAGAAATAATTACAATTGGCGATGAAATTCTAATTGGTCAAATAGTGGATACCAATTCTGCATTTATAGCGAAAGAATTAAATAACATTGGTGTCTCGGTCTATCAAATCACTTCCGTTCAAGATGATAAAACGCACATTTTAAAAGCATTTGAAGCTGCTGAAGCCAATGTTGATATTGTTATTATTACGGGGGGACTTGGCCCAACAAAAGATGACATCACCAAAACAACCTTGGCGCAGTACTTTGAAGACACTTTAGTGTATGACGAAGCTGTAATGAATAATATAAAATACTTATGGAAGCATTTTGTAAAACAACCCTTGCTTCAAGTTAATATCGATCAATCACTCGTGCTTTCCAAAGCGACGGCCTTAATGAACAAATCGGGGAGTGCCCCCGGTATGTGGATTGAAAAAAACAATACAATATTCATATCCTTACCAGGGGTGCCTTACGAGATGAAAGGCCTAATGAATGATGAGGTTTTGCCACGAATCTCAGAAAAATTCGAACGCCCTTATATCTTACACAAAACACTGTTAACCTATGGGCTAGGGGAGAGCGTCATTGCCGAACGGATTAAGGATTGGGAAACAGCCTTGCCAGAATCTATAAAACTTGCGTACTTACCAAATTTAGGTAGAGTTCGATTGCGACTGTCTTCAACAGGGTTTGATAAAACAGCGATTACAGAAGGCGTTGATGCACAAATTGAAGCCTTATTGCCATTGATTCATGACATCTTTGTGGGGTTTGAAGAACAATCCTCAATAGAGCAAATTATCGGAAATCAATTGGTGAAACTAGGAAAAACCCTTTCGGTTGCCGAAAGTTGTACGGGTGGTAAAATAGCAGAAAACATCACGGCTTATGACGGAGCGTCTGCTTACTTTAAAGGAGGCATTGTCGCCTATGCAACGGAAACGAAAATAGAGGTTTTAAAAGTAGATCCTAAATTGATTGCCAAACACTCTGTGGTCAGTGCTGAAGTCGCAGAAGCGATGGCTCAAAATGTAAAAAGCGTATTTAATTCGGACTATGGGATTGCAACCACAGGAAATGCAGGACCGTCTAAAGGAGATTCGGAAGCAGAAATAGGAACTGTTTGTATTGCAATCGCGACGCCAGAGGGTGTGTTTTCACAGAAGTTTAACTTTGGAAAACAACGACTTAGGGTCGTTCAAAAAGCGGTCACTATGGCCTTTACTTTGTTTCAAAAAGAAATTTTTAAAAAATGACAAAATAAAGTTTGCGTACTTCTAAAGAATTCGTATTTTTGCACCTCGTTTTGAAACAACAGAACAATTAAAGTTAAGAAAAAATGTCAAGAATTTGTGAACTTACAGGTAAAAAAGCAATGTTTGGAAATAACGTTTCTCATGCCTTGAATAGAACTAGACGTAGATTTAATGTGAATTTAATCAAAAAGCGTTTTTACATTCCAGAAGAAGATAACTGGGTAACATTAAAGGTTTCTACTGCAGCCTTGAAAACTATCAATAAAATTGGTATTTACGCAGCAATCAAAGGAGCAAAGTCTAAAGGTTTTTTAAAATAAACCACCGTTAAAAGCACTGTAAAATGGCAAAAAGAGGAAATAGAGTTCAAGTAATATTAGAGTGCACTGAGCACAAAGAGTCTGGAAAACCAGGAACTTCTAGATATATTACAACTAAGAACAAGAAGAATACACCGGATCGTATGGAGATTAAGAAATTTAATCCCATCCTTAAAAAAATGACGGTTCATAAAGAAATTAAATAATTAGAGATTTTACATAAGTAAAATTTCAAATGTAACACATTTGAATCATGGCAAAGAAATCAGTAGCATCATTACAAACAGGATCAAAACGTCTAACGAAAGCGATCAAAATGGTTAAGTCAGAAAAATCTGGAGCTTACATATTTGTAGAATCAATCATGGCACCTGAAAAAGTAAATGAGTTCTTAAGTAAGAAATAAACATATTTCGACAATATCCTATTTAAAGCTGCTTTATCACAAAGCGGCTTTTATTTTTTAGTTTCCTCACATTTAATGCTATTTTTGTAAATAGATAAATAGTTGACTTATGAGTTTTTTTAAAAACATATTTTCTTCCGATAAAAAAGCCACGCTTGATAAGGGTTTAGAGAAATCTAAAACCACTTTCTTTGATAAGCTAAGCAAAGTCGTTGTAGGGAAATCTAAAGTTGATGCAGATGTATTAGATGACTTAGAAGAAGTTCTTGTCACTAGTGACGTGGGGGTGAATACCACTTTAAAAATCATTGAACGTATTGAAGCCCGCGTTTCCAAAGACAAATATGTCGGTACCGAAGCTTTAAACCTTATTCTGCGAGAAGAAATCGGAGGATTATTATCAGAAACAAATTCTGGTGAAGAAACCGAATTTTCAGTTCCACAAACACAGAAGCCATACGTTATTATGGTAGTTGGAGTGAATGGAGCTGGTAAAACGACAACTATAGGTAAACTTGCCTATCAGCTTAAAAAACAAGGCTTAAATGTCGTCTTAGGTGCTGCCGATACTTTTAGAGCTGCTGCCATCGATCAGTTACAAGTTTGGGCCGATCGTGTGGGCGTTCCAATTATAAAACAATCCATGGGGAGCGATCCTGCATCTGTAGCGTTTGACACCTTACAAAGTGCAGTAACTTCCAATGCCGATGTTGTTATTATTGATACCGCAGGTCGCTTACATAATAAAGTTAATTTGATGAACGAATTAACCAAAGTGAAACGCGTCATGCAAAAAGTCGTGGACCATTCACCACATGAAGTCTTGTTGGTGCTTGATGGTTCTACGGGACAAAACGCATTTGAACAAGCCAAACAATTTACTGCTGCTACAGAAGTAACAGCCTTAGCGATTACCAAATTAGACGGAACCGCCAAAGGAGGCGTTGTCATCGGAATTAGCGACGAGTTTCAAATTCCTGTCAGATATATTGGCGTTGGAGAAGGTTTAGAAGACCTTCAAGTTTTTAATAAATTTGAATTTGTAGATTCTTTTTTCAAATAAATCACAGTACTTAATATTCCTTCATGAGAACCAAAACACTTAAAAAAAATAAAATTAATGTCATCACTTTAGGATGTAGTAAAAACGTCTATGATAGTGAAGTGTTAATGGGCCAACTCAAAGCCAGCGGAAAAGAGGTAGTCCATGAAGAAGAAGGTAATATTGTGGTGATTAATACCTGTGGGTTCATCAAAAACGCAAAAGAAGAAAGTGTCAACACCATCTTAGATTACATGCAGAAAAAAGAAGATGGCGAAGTTGATAAAGTCTTTGTGACGGGTTGTTTAAGTGAACGTTACAAACCAGATTTACAAAAAGAAATTCCCAATGTCGATCAGTATTTTGGAACGACCGAATTACCACAATTACTCAAAGCATTAGGAGCCGATTATAAACACGAATTGATAGGTGAACGTCTCACAACGACGCCAAAAAATTACGCCTATTTAAAAATTGCAGAAGGCTGCGACCGTCCTTGTAGTTTTTGTGCCATCCCCTTGATGCGTGGAAAACACAAATCGACACCCATTGAAAATTTAGTCATAGAAGCTGAGAAATTAGCAGCCAACGGCGTTAAAGAATTGGTGTTGATTGCACAAGATTTGACGTACTACGGATTAGATATCTATAAAAAACGAAACCTTGCCGAGCTTTTAGAAGCGTTAGTAAAGGTTGATGGTATCGAATGGATTCGTTTGCATTATGCATTTCCAACAGGATTCCCGATGGATGTATTGGATGTGATGAAACGCGAACCAAAAATTTGTAATTATATTGATATTCCATTACAGCATATTTCAGATAAAATTCTGAAAAGCATGCGTCGTGGAACCACCCAAGTAAAAACAACCAAGCTCCTTAAAGACTTTAGAGTAGCAGTTCCAGAAATGACCATCAGAACCACTTTGATTGTTGGTTATCCAGGCGAAACAGAGGAAGATTACCAAACCCTAAAAGCGTGGGTAGAAGCCATGCGTTTTGAGCGTTTAGGCTGTTTTACCTATTCACATGAAGAAAACACACACGCATTTAATTTAGAGGACGATGTGCCAGAAGAGGTAAAAATGGCACGTGCCAACGAAATCATGGAAATTCAATCTCAAATCTCATGGGAATTGAACCAAGCCAAAATAGGAGAGACTTTCAAGGTTGTGATTGATCGTAAAGAAGGCGAATACTTTGTAGGACGCACGGAATTTGATTCTCCCGACGTGGATAATGAAGTACTCATTAATGCTTCTAAAACCTACCTTAAAACGGGTGAGTTTGCAACGGTTAAGGTCACGGAAGCTGCTGATTTTGATCTGTATGCAGAAGTGGTATAAGGCCTGAAGCCCTGTGCACTCAAATTACTATTTTTTTAATTCCATCAAGCATTCATTTGTTATAACATCCCTATTATACATAAGGCAATTGCTGCCTGATGTCATTTCGATATTATAAAAGTTCTGTTTTTTTATTATATTTATTTTTTATAAATTTATAATAATAAGGTCAATTCGGGTATGGACTCCTGAACCTTAGGTCAAATTCCCCAAATTTGTCACAGATCATGGCTAAAAAATATTTAAACAAATACCGTATCGAATCCATCCGACTGAAAGGATATGATTATTCATCAGAAGGGGCATATTTCATCACCATTGTCACCAAAAACCGTGAACATTTTTTTGGTGAAATTGTGGACGGTAAAATGATTTTTAATGGGATTGGGGATAATGCCCAAAAATATTGGGACGAAATTCCACAACATTTTTCATTTATTCGATTGGACGAAATGGTGGTCATGCCAAATCATATTCATGGGATATTATGGATTGATAAATTGGGCGGTATCGGTTGCGACGTTGCATGCAACCTCGCAACGGGGAATACGAAAAACAAAAAAATGATGGAAATATCACCAAAACGAGGATCCATTTCAACGGTCATCCGATCGTATAAATCGGTTGTGACGAACAAATCCCGCCAAATAAATCCAAATTTCGCATGGCAACCCCGATTTCATGATCACATTATTCGTAATGAAAAATCATTGCATAATATCCGTAGATACATTCGTAACAACCCTGTAATATGGCAACGGGATCGAAATAAAGAGGATGTATTGTAATCGTATGTTAGATGTGCCAACTACAAAAGAAATAAAGTATCTTTACGTCCATTAAGTAAATGCTATGCCAACAGACTGTATTTCTTTTCGAGACACTGCCTTTGTATCCAAGCTCATCTGCGATTATGTAGAAAACCGCCCGGAACTACAATCCCTGTATAAGCGGTTTCCAACTTTAGAAAATTTTAAAGCCCAATTAGAAGCAAAGAAATCTGAATTCAATTCTGAGAAACGAAGCGTTTTAGTAACAGCATTGTCAAAACAATACACTCGAATTAAGCCGTCTGAATTGACCACTCAAGCGATTCAGTCTTTGACAAATGAAAACACCTTTACTATCACCACGGGACATCAATTAAACCTGTTGGGTGGGCCGCTATATTTTTTGTATAAAATTATATCGACGATTAATTTAGCGAAAGAATTAAAAAATAAATACCCTAAAAATAAGTTTGTACCTGTCTTTTGGATGGCTACAGAAGATCATGATTTTGAGGAAATTAATCATTTCAATTTTCAAAATAAACGGTTCCAATGGACTCAAAAAACATCGGGGGCTGTAGGTGCTTTATCCACCTCAGAACTTTCGGAATTTATTGAAGTATTTTCCAGTGTATTAGGCAATTCGAGTCAGGCATTGGCGCTTAAAGCCTTAGTTAAAAAAGCATATTTAGGCCATTCAAATTTAGCATCTGCCACGCGTTATTTTGTGCATGCGCTTTTTGGGTCTGAGGGCTTGGTGATTATCGATGGAAATGATGCTGCTTTAAAGCAGTTATTTATTCCACAAATCACTTCTGAACTTACAAATCAACAGGTGTTTACAACCGTTTCTAAGACCAATCAACAGTTAACAAAAATTGATGCGGCTTATAAAATTCAGGTCAACCCTCGAGAATTGAACTTGTTTTATCTCAAAGATAACCTTCGCGAACGTATCGTTAAAAAGGAGGGGCTGTACTCGGTTTTAAATACAAATATTGAATGGAATTTGGCAGGAGTTTTGGAAGAAGTAAATTCACATCCTGAACGCTTTTCTCCGAATGTCATCATGCGCCCTTTGTATCAAGAAACAATTTTGCCGAACCTCTGTTATATTGGTGGGGGAGGTGAATTGGCATACTGGCTTCAGCTTAAATCGTATTTTGAATCGGAACACATCCAATTTCCAATCCTATTACACCGAAATTCGGTGCTTTTAATCAGCGAAAAACAACATCAAAAATTAGATAAACTAAAGGTTTCTGTTTCCGATTTATTTCAAGATAAACAAGCGTTAATTCAATCTCAAATCAAAAAAATAGTGACATTGCCTATTGATTTTTCATCTCAAAAGGAGCATTTAAAACAACAGTTTAAACACTTATATACACTTGCTGATCAAACGGATAAATCCTTTAAAGGAGCGGTGTCTGCACAAGAGAAAAAACAAATTAAAGGTTTGGAAGCGCTAGAAAAACGTCTTTTAAAAGCTGAAAAGAAAGTCCATAAAGATTATATTGAACGCCTAGAAGCCATTCATCTAGAATTATTCCCGAATGGAGGTTTGCAAGAACGTATTACTAACTTTTCAGAGTTTTATTTAGAGCATGGAGGTGCGTTTATAGAACACCTAAAATCAGAGCTTGTACCCTTAAATCAAAAATTTCATGTTTTGACCCTTTAAAAGTTTCAAAATTTAGGGCTCAATTTATTTATAAATATTACTTTTGACCATGCAACACGATAAGGTATTAATTCTCGACTTTGGATCTCAATATACACAACTTATAGCTCGCCGTGTTCGGGAGCTAAATATATATTGTGAGATTCATCCATACAATAAAATTCCAACCAATTTAGACGAATTCAAAGCCGTTGTGCTTTCAGGTAGTCCTCAGTCTGTCAGAGGCGACGCTGCTTTGCACCCGGACTTATCAGGTATTCGTGGACATAAACCCATGTTAGCGGTTTGTTATGGCGCCCAATATTTAGCTCATTTTTCGGGCGGTGTTGTAGCGCCGTCAAACACAAGAGAATATGGCCGAGCCAATTTGTCTTTTGTAAAAGAGAATGAAGTCTTTTTTGAAGGAGTAAATGCAGGCAGTCAAGTTTGGATGAGCCACAGTGATACGATCAAAGAATTGCCAACCAACGGCGTCTTGCTTGCCAGTACCCACGATGTGGAAAATGCAGCTTATAAAATTGAAGGAGAAGCGACTTATGCCATTCAATTTCACCCTGAAGTGTATCACTCTACGGATGGGAAAACACTCTTACAAAACTTTTTAGTTAATATCGCTGGTCTTCAACAAGATTGGACTCCAGATTCGTTTGTGGATGAAACCGTCGCAGATTTAAAAGCTAAAATTCAAGATGATAAAGTAGTTCTTGGATTGTCTGGCGGGGTAGATTCAACCGTTGCAGCGATTTTATTACACAAAGCGATTGGTAAAAATCTCTACTGTATTTTTGTAAATAACGGTTTGTTACGAAAAGACGAGTTTTCAAGTGTTTTAACACAATATGAAGGCATGGGGCTAAATGTCAAAGGCGTTGATGCTTCGGCACGCTTTTTGGATGCCCTTGAAGGACTTGAAGATCCAGAACTGAAACGTAAAGCCATTGGACGTGTATTTATTGAAGTCTTTGATGACGAGGCCCACATGATACAAGACGTAAAATGGTTAGCACAAGGCACCATCTATCCAGATGTCATTGAAAGTGTGTCTGCAACCGGAGGTCCAAGTGCCACCATAAAAAGCCACCATAATGTTGGGGGGTTACCTGATTATATGAAGTTAAATATTGTAGAACCCTTAAGGGCTTTGTTTAAAGATGAAGTGAGACGTGTAGGTGCTTCGATGGGTATTGACCCAAAATTATTAGGGCGTCACCCATTTCCAGGACCTGGATTGGCCATTCGAATTTTAGGAGATATCACTGCCGAAAAAGTTCGTATTTTACAAGAAGTTGATGCTATTTTCATCAATGGTTTAAGAGAATGGGATTTATATGATAAAGTTTGGCAGGCTGGCGCAATGCTCCTCCCTGTGAATAGTGTAGGGGTGATGGGTGATGAGCGTACTTATGAAAAATGTGTTGCTTTGAGAGCTGTTGAAAGCACGGATGGAATGACCGCCGATTGGGTGAATTTACCTTATGAATTTCTACAGAAAACCTCAAATGACATCATTAATAAAGTGAAAGGTGTGAACAGAGTGGTGTATGATATCAGTTCAAAACCACCTGCAACCATTGAATGGGAGTAACCATTAAATTAGTTTAAAGGAAATTAGTAATTTTATAGTATGAAAAAGTTTTTAATCGTTTTAGGAATCTTCGCTTTTAGTTGTTTTGGTTATGCTCAAAATTTAAAAACTCACAGTGTACAAGTTGGAGAATCTGTTGAGAGTATTGCCAAATTTTATAAGATTACTCCAGCAGATATTTATGCCTTAAACCCAGATGCACAATCTAATTTTTCTGTGAATACGGTTTTAATCATTCCAGAGTCATTTGTTCCTAAATCAACTTCTATTGAAGTTGTAAAAGAGTTGGTTTCTTATAAGGTACATAAGGTAAGACGTAAAGAAACCTTGTTTGGGATTGCTCAAAAATTTGAGGTGACGCAAGAGGATATAAAAGAACATAACAAACAGTTATATTCTAAGAGTTTAAGAAGGGGAGATAAAATTTATATTCCTCAATTTAAAATGATAACAAGTCAGGTTTCTACTCAGATAATCCAAAAATATACTGTTTTGCCAAAGGAAGGGAAATGGCGCATCGCTTATAAATTTGGAATTTCTGTTCCAGATCTAGAGGCACTCAATCCAACCATGGGGCCTTATCTTAATGAAGGTCAACAGTTGAACGTTCCAAATATTTTGGATTCAGATGAAAAAGTGATTGAAGAGGATGAATATGGTTATTATACTGTAAAGGCAAAAGAAGGGTTTTATAGACTCGAAAAAAAGTTAGGATTAACAAAAGAACAATTGGAAACCCTTAACCCCGAATTGATTGAACAAGGGTTGAAATTAGGAATGGTGTTAAAGACCCCTAAGATGAGTATTCAAAATATTGCAACAGAGTCGTTTCCTGTGATTAATTTAGCAAATAGTTTAGTTAATTTTTCTCCTAAAAGGATCGCTCTTTTATTACCGTTTAAAACAAAAAGTATCGATTTTGATTCTCTTAATCTAGCTAAGAGCCAACTTAAAAGAGATGGGTATATTAATATTTCTACAGACTTTTATGCGGGTGTAGTCATGGCGATTGATTCTGCCAAACGTCTTGGGATTTCCACAAAACTGGATGTATTTGATACCAATGCAGAAACGCTTGATTTGAAAACGGTATTACTACAAACAAATTTTTCTGAGTATGATGCTATTCTAGGACCTATTACAACTCGAAATTTAGAGTTGACAGCTAAATATGTTCAAATAGATAGTGTGGCTGTGGTCTCACCTTTTGTGAAAACTAAAAACGTTTTCCCAAATCTGTTTCAAACCATTCCAGATGAAAAATGGATGCGGACTAAAATAGTCAATTATGCAAAATCCGATACCATACCGCATCAAACATTGATTATATATGACGCCAAAAATTTAGCAACTGCAAACTATTTAAAAGCAGCATTTCCAGAAGCCTCTTTGCTGACTTCCAAACAGGATAAAGAGGGTGGTGAGCAGTTTTTTTTAATGTTAGAAGATGTTCAGGCAGCACTTTTGGAGGGGCGTACACTTGTTTTTCTGGAATCTAATAACGAAGGGTTTGTATCAAATGTGACCAGTATGTTAAACGCAATGAATGGCACAACTATTTTAAAGGATGAAGACGATAATGAAACGGAGGTAGAACGCGATATATTTTTGATGACCACCTCTAAAAACAGAGCTTTTGAAGGGGCAAACATTTCTAATTATGATTTGTCTAATTTACATTTTCAGTACCCATCCGTGAATTTTGAATCGCGATTTTCAGAAGCATTTGAAAAACGGTATATACAGCAGTTTGGAACGTTCCCTAATAAATATGCCATAAGAGGCTTTGATGTAGCTATGGACATTCTGTTGCGTCTTTCTAAATTCGGAACCTTATATACTCAGACTTCTAATTTTCAAACCGCTTACTTAGAAAATAAATTTCAATACTTCCTTCAACCTTACGGAGGCTATAAAAATGAAGCTGGGTATATTCTCAAATATGAAGATTTACATATTGTAAAGGTTCAAGATTAAAACCCAATCAATGCTTCTAGGTGTTTAATTTGAGCCTTTGAGTTTTTATTTTCGGGATCTATTTCCAAAACCTTTTCATACATCTTAAGAGCCATTACGTGCTCGCCACTAAGCGCCAAAGCTTCTCCAAAACTATCATAAACATTGGGGTTGTATTTAAATAAATAAGTATTGAGTTTAAAACAGATTAAGGCTTCTTCAGAGCGGTTGTTTCGTAAGAGTACATAGCCCAAAGTGTTTAATTCTCTACTGTTACGCGTCTTATCCCTAAGTATTTTATAATGAGCATTAAAATTTTCTTTTATCGATTCAATTGACTCTGAGTCAAATACCTTAAATAAATAATTAGCGCCTTCATAGTTAGGTGCAGAAGGAAACCCAAGTGCTATTTGTACAACATCAGTTACCAAATCATTTTTGGGAGATTCCACAATACGTGCATATTCGACATTGTCTTTTTTGAAAATAAATACAGGCACACGGTGAATTTGCTTGCCTTTCTCTTCTCCATTTGGGGATGTTTTATAACGTTCATCGTCATTATAAAGACCAATCAATCGCAGCTGACTTCTTTTAAGTCCGAGCTCGTCCCATAACTTGACAAATTGCGGCACCCATTTTTTGCTGTCTCCACACCAGGTTCCTAGATAGATATCTACCGTAGTTTTTTTAAGTTTAGATTTTAATCGCAGTCGTTTTTCTGGGAGTTTTAATTCATTATAATATTTATTGAACCAGATGTTGTAAACGTCATCGTGTTCTAAATAGTCCAAAGGAAACTCTCCACAAATATGGGTGTCTCCTTGAGCGTTTTTGTAGAAATTAATTTCTTGGGAATAGGAATTAGTGTAAGAAAAAAAAGTACACAGTACCAAAAGAAGAGCAGTTTTCATAAGAGTTAGAATTTGGGGTTCTAACTCAAAAGTAATTGATTTTAGCCTTAAAACAAATAAATCAGGATATTTTCCATTTGATATTACATCCGATGCTCGGTTTTTGTGGACGGGCATTCGTTTTGTTTTCAATCATGCATTGGACGGCATGCAACAAATCAGCACCATCAACGGGCAATCCGTTACCTGGTCTAGAGTCGTCCAATTGACCTCGATATACAAGTTTTAAGTCTGCGTCAAAAAGAAAAAAATCAGGGGTACAAGCGGCTTCATAGCCCTTAGCTACGGATTGCGTTTCGTCGTACAAATAGGGGAAAGCATAGTTTGCGTTTTTAGCGTGTAATTGCATTTGTTTTGGGCCATCCTGAGGGTAATTCTCGACATCATTGCTAGAAATAGCAACCACACCAATTCCTTTGTTTTGAAGGTTATTTGAAAGAGAAACCAAAGCTTCATTGATGTGAATGACAAACGGACAATGATTGCATATAAATAGGATTAAAGTTCCTTGAGTCCCTTTCAGTTTGTTTAATGTTTTTGTAGAATCTGAAACAGAATCCCATAGTTCAAAATTTGGTGCTTCAGTTCCTAAGGGAAGCATATTGGAAGGCGTTAATGACATTAGACGTTGATTTTTATCAAATATATAAAGATTTGAATGTTTGTGTCTACAAATTACTGTAAAATTGATATCTTCAAGCTTTGATAAAACAGCATGGATATGAGTGAGACCATTACATTTGAAGACTTTTCTAAAATTGACCTAAGAGTGGGTACTGTAATTGAAGTGAATGACTTTCCAAAAGCCAGAAAACCTGCTTACCAATTGACCATTGATTTTGGGGATTTAGGGATCAAAAAAACATCTGCACAGATTACGGCTTTATATTCCAAAGAAGATTTGTTGGACAGACAGATTGTAGCCAATGTCAATTTTGCCGAAAAACAAATAGCTAATTTTAGGAGTCAGTGTCTGGTGATTGGAGCTGTAGATTCTGAAAAAGTCATCTTATTATCTCCAGAAGAGCAGGTGCCTAATGGGACGCCAATTCGATAATTCGTCACTTTTTTTCACAAAAAAAACCGCTACATAGTAACGGTTTATAGTTGATTTTTTAATAATTAAATGTCATCAAAACTAACATCTGTAAAGCTGTCAGCTGACGCTTCATCTTTTGAGTCTTCAGATGGAAATTCTTCTTTAACGTAATCTTTTTGGTGACGCTCGCTTATAACTTCTTGTCCTTTTTCATTGACAATATAATCGGTCATTTCATTTAAAATCGCATTGAACTCTTTGAAATCTTCTTTGTATAAGTAAATTTTATGTTTCTTATAATGAAAGGAGCCATCGTCATTTGTAAACTTTTTACTCTCTGTGACGGTTAAATAATAGTCGCCCGCCTTCGTGGCTCTCACATCAAAAAAGTAGGTGCGTCTTCCAGCTCTTAAAACTTTTGAGTAAATTTCTTCTTGTTCCATATCTTTAGTATCAATGATAATGAGCTATTATTAGTAGCTGTTATTACAATCAAAAGTCCAAAAAATAAATTAAGACACCAACTAATTTTTGATTTTATTTTCGAGAAATGAACGTTTTTTTATTAATAGAAATTAATGAGAAGTT
The DNA here is from genome assembly GCF_001735745.1 of Formosa sp. Hel1_33_131. Taxonomy (NCBI): domain Bacteria; kingdom Pseudomonadati; phylum Bacteroidota; class Flavobacteriia; order Flavobacteriales; family Flavobacteriaceae; genus Formosa; species Formosa sp. Hel1_33_131. Next base: position 406,740 of record NZ_CP017260.1, on the reverse strand, counting down.
TCTCGCAATTGTTTTTGATAAAGTTCTTTGTAATATCCTTCAACACTAATAAGAGCGTCGTGCGTACCTTGTTGGGCGATAATTCCATCATTTAGAACGATAATGGTATCAGCATTTTTAGCAGAAGAAATACGATGACTCACAATAATGGTCGTCTTGTTTTTTGTCACCAACTCAATATTGTTTAGGATTTGCTCCTCAGTTTCCGTATCCACCGCAGAAAGACAATCGTCTAAAAGAAGAATTTGAGGGCTTTTAATAAAAGCTCGTGCAATAGAAACACGTTGTTTTTGGCCTCCTGATAATGTGATCCCTCGCTCTCCTAAAATGGTATCATATCCATTTTTGAAATTGATGATATTTTTGTGAACCACTGCTTTTTTAGCGGCCTCTATAACTTCGGCATCCGTAGCCTTATTTTTTCCAAACTTGATATTGTTTTTTAAAGTATCTGAAAACAAAAAGGGGTCTTGGGGTACAAATCCAATCGCAGTTCTTAAGTTGTTTAGGTTTAGTGTTTTTATGTTAGCACCATCAATTTCAACAGCTCCCTTTTGAACATCGTATAAGCGTCCGATTAACTCAAGAATGGTCGATTTTCCAGAACCTGTATTTCCAATGATGGCGAGTGTTTTTCCTTTTTCAACTTCAAAACTTACGCCTTTTAAGGCTTCGATATTGGTGTCTTCATAAGTGAAATACACGTCTTTAAAAACAACGTTTCCATCTATAGGAGTCTTTGTTTCAGTAGGATTGACGATGCTCGGCGTTTCCTTCAAAAATTCATTAATCCGTTTTTGTGATGCTTCGGCTTCTTGCACTAAGGAGGTGACCCATCCAATGGAAGCCACTGGCCATGTGAGCATGTTCACATAAATAATAAATTCGGCAATGATTCCGATTTCCTCAATTTGTCCATTCATGTATTGTTTACCACCGATATAAATAACCAACAAATTACTGGCTCCAATAAGAAGTAACATTAAAGGAAAAAAAACAGCTTGTATTTTTGATAACCCCAGTCGTTTTTTGCGTTGAGAATTTGCAAGTTCCGAAAACGTTTCTTCTGTTTGTGTTTCCAGTGCATACGCTTTTGTAATCCAAATTCCACTAAAAAACTCTTGTGTAGAGGAGGATAGTGTGGATAGATGCGACTGTACAATGGTACTTTGTTTGTGTATAAATTTACTTAAAAAGTATATTGAAACGGATAACAATGGCAGTGGCAATATGGTGTAAAGCGTCAGGGTAGGCGATTGGTTGTACATATAAAACAACGCCACAATAAAAAGCGTTAAGGTATTGATGGTGTACATAACCGCTGGTCCAATGTACATTCGGACTTTACTCACGTCTTCACTAATTCGACTCATCAAGTCTCCTGTGCGGTTGCGTTTATAAAAAGCGATGGAAAGTTGTTGGTAATGGTTGTAAATTTCGTTTTTCAAATCAAACTCGACGTAACGCGACACATTTATAATGGTTTGACGCATCAAAAAAGTGAATATTCCGGTGGCGGTTGCGGCTCCAAAAATGTATAAAATATTTAAACTTATTTCATATCTGAATATTTCCGTACTGCTGGGGTTTGTAATCTGATCTGAAATTAATGTAATGGATTTTCCAATAAGTTGGGGGGTGAAGAGTGCAAATATTTTAGAGCCAATGGTGATAAGAATGCCCAAAATAATTCGATATCGATATTTTAAAAAATATTTATTTAAATACTTGAGCTCGTTCATGTAATCATTTATAGCCCATAACGAGGGCTTTTGCTTAAGTTACAAAGATACTTGTTTTAAGCAAAAAAGACATTGCGTAAAAAAATGTTTTTTTGGATTTTTAGAAGCAAATTAATACTATTTTTGTCGAGCAATTTTATTTAACCAATAAGTTCTTTATACCATGCTGAACAGAAGACATATTCGAACCAAAGTAATGCAAGTGATTTACGCCCTCAAAAGATCAGAGGAACTGAACTTGACTTCTGAAGAAAAATTCCTCAAATTAAGTATGGATAATATGTATGATCTTTATTTGCTCATGCTGTCTCTACTTGTTAAAGTGCATGAAAAAGCAAAAGACCAGCAAGAGAAATCTCAACAAAAACACCTTTTAACTTCTGAGGATTTAAACCCCAATATGAAGTTTGTCAAAAATGAATTATTGGTTCAGTTGTCTGAAAACCAATACTTAAAGAACGCACTCGAACGTCATAAAGTGACCAATTGGGAATTGGACAATGAGTATGTAGAAGTGATCTTTAGAGCCATTCTTGAAAGTGACCGTTTTGCAAATTATATGGCAGTAGAATCGACTAATTACAACAAAGACCGTCAGTTTATAGTAGAGTTGTTTAAAGAAGTGATTGCGCCCAATGAAAAATTATATAATTATCTCGAAGATCGAAACCTAACTTGGATTGATGATTTACCTGTGGTGAATACAGCTTTGGTGAAACTTCTTAATAAATCTAAGGAAGAAAATTATGAAGACTATTTCACTCCAAAGTTGTTCAAGGATGAGGAGGATAAACAGTTTGGCATAAGTTTATTGAAACATACCATCAAAAATTTTGAACCTTACACGGAAGAAATTAGTTTAAAAACTAAAAACTGGGACAAGGATCGTATAGCGGATATTGATTTTGTACTGCTTCAGATGGCTATTTGTGAGTTTCACGAATTTCCATCCATCCCAACTAAAGTTTCTATTAATGAATACATCGAAATAGCGAAAGAATATTCAACACCTAAGAGTAATGTCTTTATAAATGGTGTTTTAGACAAAATTGTGAAGGAGTATAGTGAAAATAAAACCTTAAATAAGATAGGGCGTGGATTAATGTAAATTTTTAATTACATTTATACCCTCGTTTTATTTTGAGAATCAAATAGAATTATTAACCATTAAATATCAAACATGAAAAAATTAATTTTAACTCTAACCGTAGCCAGCCTTGTTGTTTTTACTTCTTGTAAAGAAAACGCAACAGAAAAAATAAACCAAGAAAATGTTACCAAAGCGGCCGAAAGAGACGCTCAAGCGATTGTTTTTCCAACCATCTCATTTGACAAAACGGAATACGATTTCGGTCAAATCATGAATGGAACGCCTGTTGAAACTGTGTTTTCTTACACAAATACAGGAAAATCTCCTCTAGTAGTTACAAACATCAAAAGTACTTGTGGATGTACGGTGCCTCAAGGGTGGAGTAAAGAACCTTTAATGCCAGGAGCATCGTCTCAGTTTACTGTTAAGTTTAACGGGAAAGGTGCCAATAAAATTTCTAAAACAATTACGTTGACTACCAATACAGAAAAAGGAAATGAGCAAGTAAGAATTTCAGCATTTATCACTCCAGATCCAAATGCACCTGTGAAAACTCCTGCGAACAAACCACTTAATATACAATAATAACAACAATACAATAATACGATATGGAAGGTCTTGGTGAATTTGCCCCCTTTATTTTAATGGCTGTAATAGTCTATTTCTTTATGATTGCGCCTCAAATGAAGCGTGCTAAAAAAGAAAAAGCATTTGCAGCAGAGCTTAAAAAAGGAAACAAAGTAATTACTAAAAGTGGAATGCATGGTAAGATTGCCGAATTGAATGATAAAGACAATTCTTGTGTCATTGAAACCTCAGCAGGTAAAATTAAATTTGACCGTTCAGCCATTTCGATGGAAATGAGTCAAAAACTTAATACACCGCCTCCAGTAAAAAAATAACAATCAAAGAGGTCGTCTAAAAAGTAGAATTTCTGTCATTCTGAACTTGTTTCAGAATCTGAAATAAACCTGCCTACCGATGGGCAGGATTTCCTGACGGTAGGCAGGTTCAGATTGATTTCAGATACGTTTTTTTATAGATAACGTTTTTGAGTCAGATCGGCTATTTTACAAATAACCTCGGTTGCACTCAAAATACTTTCCAAAGGTACATATTCATAACGCCCGTGAAAGTTATGTCCTCCTGCAAAGATATTCGGGCAGGGCAGTCCCATAAAACTCAATTGTGAGCCGTCTGTACCCCCTCTAATTGGTTTGATTAACGGTTGGATGTTTAGTGCTTTCATAGCGTCTTCAGCGATGTCAACAATGTGCATCACAGGCACCACCATTTCTTTCATATTAAAATACTGATCCTTAATTTCGATTTCAAAAACACTACTTCCCAAGTTTGTATTGAGTTCTTTTACCAAATTAAGCATGTGTTGTTTTCGAGCTTCAAATTTATCTCGATCGTGATCTCTTACAATGTATTGTAAAACGGTTTCCTCTACCTTGCCTTCCATGCTGTGTAAATGATAAAAACCTTCGTAACCTTCCGTTTGTTCTGGAGTTTCCGTTTTTGGAAGTGCCTCCATAAACTTAGAAGCATAGTACATCGAATTGATCATTTTGCCTTTGGCATAACCCGGGTGTACAATTTTACCTTTTACTTTGATGACGGCACCGGCTGCATTAAAATTCTCGTATTCGAGTTCCCCAATTTGACTGCCGTCCATGGTGTAAGCCCAATCGGCTCCAAATTTTTTGACATCAAATTTATGTGCGCCACGTCCAATTTCTTCGTCGGGAGTAAAGCCAACTTTAATTGTGCCATGCTTTATTTCAGGATGCTGAACAAGGTATTCCATCGCACTCACAATTTCACAAATCCCAGCTTTGTCATCCGCTCCTAAAAGCGTTGTGCCATCTGTTGTGATCAACGTTTGTCCTTTGTAGAGTAATAAATCTTCAAAATAATTGGGCGATAAAACGATGTTTTCTTTTTCGTTTAAGACAATGTCCGATCCATCATAATTTTCTATGATTTGAGGACTCACATTTTTAGCAGTGAAATCTGGAGAAGTGTCAAAATGAGATACAAATCCGATGGTTGGTACTTTGTGCGCAACATTGGATGGCAAGGTCGCCATGATGTAAGCATTCGCATCTATAGAAACGTCTTGCATTCCAATCGCTTTCAATTCGTCCGCCAGTTTATGTGCCAAGTCCCATTGCTTTTCGGTACTCGGGGTTGACATGGAATTTGGATCGCTCTCGGTGTCTATTTTCACATAGCCAATAAATCGATTCAGAATGTGATTTTTATCTAACATATAATTTTGTCTTTGGTCAAAAATAATTAACCCAGCCTTCAAACACAAGAGTTCGCTTGCTTTCTTTTATATTGTGTCTATTTAATGTATTTTTGCACTCAAAATACGCTTCATGTACAAATCGATTATCCGTCCAATTCTTTTTAAATTTGACCCTGAAGTCGTTCATTATTTCACGTTTGATGCCATCAAACTGTTATCTAAAATCCCTGGAATTCCTTTTTTAATCCGACGTCTTTTTCAAGTCAATCACCCTGTTTTGGAACGCGAATTGTTCGGGCTCCGCTTTAAAAACCCGGTGGGACTTGCGGCTGGATTTGATAAAAATGCCGTGCTTTATAACGAGCTTGCAAATTTTGGATTTGGATTTATTGAAATTGGAACCGTTACCCCAAAACCACAAGAAGGCAATCCGAAACAACGTTTGTTTAGGCTTCAAGAGGATAAAGGAATTATCAACCGAATGGGCTTTAATAATGCCGGTTTGGAAGCGGCGATTGTACAGTTAAAGAAAAACAAAAAACAACTCATTATAGGAGGGAATATTGGTAAAAATACCCAAACGCCTTCTGATGGATATACGGCTGATTACTTAGAGTGTTTTGAAGCCTTACATCCTTATGTCGATTACTTTGTATTGAATGTCAGTTGTCCTAATGTTGGGAGCCATGCCAAGCTGAATGACAAAGATTATTTAGAGGAATTGATAAAAGCGGTGCAAGCATTAAACGCCACTTTTGAGGGGTCTAAACCGATCCTTTTAAAAATAGCACCCGACTTGAACGACACCCAATTGGATGAAATTATAGAGCTTGTAGCCGTGACTAAATTGGAAGGCGTCATTGCTTCGAATACCTCTATTTCTAGAGAAAACCTCAAAACCGATGTTGCGAGGTTGGAAGCCATTGGAAACGGTGGTGTCAGCGGTCAACCCATCAAAGAAAAGAGCACTCAAGTCATTAAATATTTGTCCGAAAAAAGTCAAAAAGCATTTCCAATTATTGGAGTAGGAGGGATTCACTCCGCACAAGATGCTTTGGATAAAATAGCTGCTGGTGCCGATTTAGTTCAAATTTATACGGGCTTCATTTACGAAGGTCCCGCTCTTGTCAAGCGCATTAACAAAGCGATTTTGAAATCATCTCTCAAAAATTAGTTTGGATACTGAAATTCTCATCTCGTTTATAATTGCCACAGCGACCTTGGCACTATCTCCTGGGCCCGATAATATTTTTGTACTTATTCAGAGTATGACCTATGGCAAAAAACAAGGCATGGCCATTGTCTGCGGACTGATATCGGGCTGTATCATTCATACCAGCTTAGTCGCTTTTGGGCTGTCTTCTTTTATAAAATCAAACGCAGAATTACTTCTTATTTTAAAACTGATGGGAGCAGGGTATATGCTCTTTCTAGCCTACCGTGTTTTCACATCACCGGCGGTCATAAATACAAACACAGCCACTAAAAGTAAATCGGTAGTTACGTTGTTTAAGCAGGGGTTTATCATGAATGTAATCAATCCAAAAGTCTCCATATTTTTTATGGCCTTTTTCCCTGCATTTTTATACAGTAAAACCCAGTCTTTAGTGGTTCAGTTTTACACCCTTGGATTTTTATTTATGACAACCTCCTTTTTAATCTTTTCAATGCTTGTATTTTTCTCAAGTTCAGTAGGTTCTGCCTTAAAGTCAAATACACGTTTTGGGGTTGTATTAAAATGGGCGCAAATAACCGTCTTTTTAGGCATTGCAATTTTTATATTAATCACACAATAGCTTCAACCATAAATTAACAGATGGAAAAAATTAAACTTATTTGGGATTTCAGAGGTCCTGCAAGCCCACACACTGCGGCTCATTTTAAGATTCACTTATTAGAATTTTTTGCATCCGAAAAATTACTCCTCATAGAATCAGGAGTGGAGTCCGTCAATGAAGTACACCACTATACCTATGCCATCATTGATAAACAGAATTTAGAGGTAATTAAAACTGCATTAAAACCGACAAGAGGCCAGCGCGTCAAAGTGGACGATTAGGAGTTCTATTTATAGGTTTCTAAAAGTTTGTATTGGGCTTTGATGGCTTCTGTAAACTCCGTTTTCATGCTCGCTACCAGTTCCGCAACAGATGGTGAATCATGAATACTGGTCACACCTTGTCCAGCAGACCAGATGGTTGCCCAAGCTTTCGCTTCATTTTCATGAGCGGTGAGTTCTTTTCCAAAATCGATTTTCTTTTGCTGACTGAGCATTTCTTCGGTAATGCCCATGGCTTCCATACTCGGGCGTAAGAAATTAGCTGCGACTCCAGAGATTGCAGCCGTATAGACCACATCATTGGCGCCACTGGAGATAATCATATCTCTATATTCTTTAGGGGCTTTACTTTCTTTCGTATTGATAAATCGAGTTCCCATATAGGCAACATCGGCACCCATTTGCATGGCAGAGGCGATGTCACGACCGTTACTAATACAACCCGACAGAATCACTGTTTTCTTGAAAAAGCTTTTAATTTCAGCCACTAAAGGCATTGGGTTGAGAGTTCCTGCATGGCCTCCTGCACCTGCAGCGACGACGATCAGTCCATCCACATTGGCTTCCGCAGCTTTTTCGGCATGGCGTTTTTTGATCACATCATGGAAGACCAAACCACCATAACTGTGGATCGCATCGACCAATTGAGGCACGGCTCCTAAAGACGTAATAATAATAGGCACTTGGTGTTTCACGCAAATAGCCAAATCCGCCTGTACGCGTGGATTGGATTGATGCACAATTAAATTCACCCCATAAGGCGCGGGTTTTGTGCCTGTTTTTTTTTCAAAATCCGCCAGTGCTGTTTTAATTTCAATCAACCATTCCTCAAAGCCTTCTGTGGTGCGTTGGTTCAATGCTGGGAAGGTTCCAACAATTCCGTTTTTACAACATTCAATGACCAGTTTTGGACCGGAGATTAAAAACATGGGTGCCGCAATGGCTGGAATGGACAGTTCTTTTATAAAGGAGGGTTGACTCATGGTATGTATTTTTAAACAGTGTATTTGTTATTCGTTTGTCATTGCAATATAAGACTTGTAGGGCAAATAGTTGTTTTAATTTTAAAGTACTCTTTAATTGGGTGTCAGATTGCAGTCGTCTAGCAGCGTTAATTTTATGATAAAGACAAATATTACTGTTTAATTAAATACTATATTTGAATCAACAAAACATTAAACACCTCTTTCAATGAAGTCAAAAGTCATCACTACTCTCGCGCTTGTATTTGTTTTTTTAATCTCAACAAGTGTGAATGAAACACAGACCACGCAAGAATTTCAAGCGAAAGCGTATTATTTTTCTAAATCTAAAATGGACCTCGGAAAGTGGGGGGCTCGATTGAGTGAGGCTCAGAAAAAAGAAGTTGGGGCACGGATGAAAAACAGACTCGAAAAAGGCTATGTGTTGTCCTTTAATAAAGAGGAGTCGGTGTTTACTGAGGAGGATCAATTGGATGCGATTTCTGGAGCGACGGATTCTTGGGGTAAGAATTTCGCCCCAGGCAAACAGTATAAAAATGTAAAAACAAACACCCAACTACAACAGCAAGAATTTTATGGAAAAAAGTTTTTGGTAAAGGATGTATTACAACCCATAGAGTGGAGCTTAGATTCCGAAACAAAAAAAATCGGAAATTATTCTTGTTTTAAAGCGACGGCCTTAATTCCGACGAACGAATTGACGTGGTATTCCTTTTCTTGGGATAAGTTGAGAAACACAACTGAGTCCGATTCTACGGAAGTCAAAGAAGTTAAAATGACACAAATAGAAGCGTGGTATGCCCCTCAAATTCCGGTACGTCACGGGCCTTTAGATTATTGGGGTCTTCCAGGTTTGATCTTAGAAGTCAGTGCGGATAATACAACCATGCTTTGTTCAAAACTGGTACTGAACCCCGGTGAAATCATTGAGATTGAAGCACCGAGTAAGGGGAAAGAAGTTTCTAAAATCGAGTATCAGGACATCATTACTAAAAAAATGAAAGAGTTTCGTAAAAACCGTATGGGACGCTAGTGGGGGTTGTTTAGGTTAATTATTGTTTTTAGTTGAAATAATACTTGCACTTAATAAGTGTAAATCCCTTTTGAAACTCAGCCAGAAATTGCATTCACTTTTGGGGTTAGAATTCGGTCGTTTCACTTATCTTTGGAAATAACCAATTGACCAATCAAAACATTGAAAGAAAATATTAAAATTGCATTGTTTGAATTTATAGATTTAACAGAATCTGAATGGTTGGTTTTTTCAGAGTCTTTCATAGTAAAACATTATAATAAAGGGGAATACCTTTTAAAAGCAGACGATCTTTGTGATTATGTTGGATTTGTAGATAAAGGTTTTTTTACCTTCTTCTACCTAATTGAGGGCGTTCAACATATACGAGGGTTTTTTTTCCCCAATGAATTTATTTCTAATTATTCATGTTTTCTTTTAGAGAATAAGTCCAAATTTAATATTCAAGCTTTGGAAGACTCTTCAGTCACACTAATACACAGAGATGCTCTCTTTCGGTCATATAAAAAACTTCCAAAAGTTCAAGAATTGAGCAGAAATATAGTTGAAAATTTATACATAGAAGTTTCAGAAAAATACGAATCATTCTTTCTTAAAACTGCTGAGGAGCGTTATCTGGAATTAATTAACAGTAGGCCTACAATTATTCAAAGGATACCCCAGTATATGATTGCTTCCTATTTGGGAATTACACCCGAAGGATTAAGTCGAATTAGAAAACGATTAGCCAAAAAATAATTTACATTTCTTAACCCAGATCAATGTATAAAGTTGATCGATAAAGTAATTTTGTTTAAATTTTTTGAATAATAGTACGTGTGTATCTAACAAATACAACTTGCGTGATACAATCAAATTAACCAATTACTAATTTAAATTAACCAAATTCATATATCATGAAAAAAATTGCTTTAACTTTTAGTGCCTTATTTTTTACCTTAATTAGTTTTTCACAAGGCATCGCCGTTCAAGGCCTTGCTAGAGATGCGAACAATACTGCAAGAACAAATGCCAGCGTCCCATTGACATTTGAAATTTATTACTTAAACTCCAGTAATAGTCCTGTAGATGTTTACTCAAGTACATCAACACTTCAAACAGATGCATTTGGAGTCTTTTCTCATGTTATTAATTTACCAAACACCACAGAAACTCAATTTAGCAATCATGAGTTGTATTTAAAAATCAAAGAAGGAGCTACTGAAATTTCTAATGAAGTTTTTAAACGTGTGCCTTTAGCATATGCTGCTAGTAACGGCGTTCCTACGGGCTCTATCATGCCATTTATAGGAACAGCAGCTCCAGCAGGCTGGATATTATGTGATGGTGGCGCGATACCTATTGATTCTAACACATTAACTTTAAGAACCTTATTAGGAAGTGCCAATGCCCCCAACTTACAAGGAATGTTTTTAAGAGGGACAGGCACAAGTCCTGTGAACTCTCAGGCCGGTCCCGCATTAAAAACAACACAACAAGATGCTAATAAATCACATAGTCATGCTAAAGGTACTTTAGCTACATCTGATGCTGGTGCTCATAGTCATAATTTATTTATAAGAAAGCACTGGAGGTCATTTGAAGGAGATAGTGGTTCGCCAATACCATATTCAGAAGGGGGTGATTATTCATCTAATTTGCCCACTGATACAGAGCCAGCTCATAGTCATTCCATTACAGGCTCAACAGCTAATCAAGGAACTGAAAGCAGGCCCGTAAACTATGGAGTTAATTATATTATTAAACTATAACTCTCCTAGCTATGAAATTAAATTTATTAATTAAAAAGAGATTAGCAATTTTTGCTTTTCTTCTAGGACTGTGCTATACACTCCATTCACAGGACCAAGAGGGTGCAAGGGTTGTGACGGTTTCGCAAGCAAGCAGCACGCAAGCAAGCAACAGTAATCAATTTTATGTACAAGTTGGCCTTCCTTATTTAGGAATTACAACAGGTTCAGTACATACTACAACACCAGTGGATGTTCGTTTTCCATGGCACATTCTGTATTTATATGATACGTTTGCCGAAGAAACGTTTACAGTTTCAAAAGGGTATTTTACAGATAAAGTGAAGATTAGCTGGAATGTTAGAGCGAATCAAGATTTAATTTCAGGGTTTTATATTTATAGAAAAGAAATAGGTGCTGAAGAGTACGTGCGAATCGCTAGTTTAGGTTCTTTTTCAACGGAATATGAGGACGAATATATCGAAGGCGGTCAACTCTATGAATATAAGGTAGAAGCTATAGGGGTCAGTGCTGTAGAAGAAAAATACAAAACCTTTATGGAAGGGATCGGATTTAGAAGTCCTTCTGGCATTGTGACAGGTAGAATTAGTTTTGAGGGTGGTAACCCCGTAAGGGATGTGGCCGTTTTGGCAACGTCTGCTACAGGGACTCCGTTTAGGTCCTCAGCAATCAGTATTCCTGAAAATAGCAGCTTAAAAATTAACCAATTTCCAGATGCTATCGACGACCGTATCACATTTCAGGCATGGGTTCGACCAGTAGCTGATTTTACAAATACAGGAGATGCATTAACCGTTTTTTCATTAGCAAATTTTGATGGAACTCTGGAGAAAAATGTGAATGTAAAATTGTTTACGGGAGCCGTAAATTATCTAGAGGTGGATATTGATGGCGGTATTTATACAATCAACAACTATTATCCTTCTGGGCAGCTCAATGCAAGAGGAGACGATATACTAAATCCAATTACAGCGTTTAATAGTGAGTTTATTCATTTTTCCATCGTTCTAGAAGACGGTCAAATTCCTGTTTTGTATATAAATGGGCGACAAATGAACGAAGCCTATGCAGAAACAGCTCATGCTGTATTAGTAGATTTAGATGCTAATTATACAGCACCTCATTTTTCAGTTGTATCTCCTACATCTCCTATAAATTTAGATGGAATACACAATGGTGTAGAAACGCATTGGGAGCGCATCTCATTTGGTTCACAAAAAGCCATGCTCATAGATGAAATTAGAGTTTGGAATCGCGTGCTAACAGAAAGTGCTGTATATACCGACTACAAACGAATTATTGATGGGAATGATGTCAATTTAATTTCTTATTTAAGAATGGACGAAGCCGCAGGCGACGTGGCATACGATATGTCACATGCGGGTTTTAGCTACAACAACAACAATGCCGCCGTTTTTGCTGCTGACGCTACAATACCAACAACTCCAAATTGGGTTTTTGGGGAGAATACGCCAAACTCAGACCAACTGGGTATTTTGGGGGTCACAGATATTAATGGAAATTACATCATCAGTGCAATCCCTTACAGTGGTGCTGGAGAAACCTATACCATTACGCCAATTTTAGGCATTCATGAGTTTGATCCTTCACAACAATTGGTTTATATAGGGGAAACAAATACAGTTATTAACAGCGTAAACTTCACTGACACGTCCTCATTTGTATTTAAAGGGAAGATTTTTTATGACAGTAGAGACGTCTTTAAATCGTTTGTAGAAGTAAATAGTCCAGATCCAGATGTACCTAGTTTTACAGATTTAACCGATGGAGATCAATATGTTAGTGGTCCTGGTCTTATAGATGAAGGCTATAATTATTATGAAAAAGGGGTTGATAAATTTTCAAAAGGTGATTACTGGCTAAACGATGCTGGAACAGCAGAGGATACTTCGGATGACTATCTAGAACGCTATGCGCGAATCCCTTCAGAAGGGGTTAGTATCTACATAGATAATGAAATTGTCTTAGATTCTAACAATACACCCATCGTTTCCGATAGCAATGGGGAATTTGAAATTAATGTTCCAATAGGAGAGCATTACATCAGTATTAGAAGAGACGGACACGAATTTGGATATTCAGGAAGGTTTCCTGCAGACCCCACTGTTTTAGATGAATTTTTTGAAGATAGAGAAGAGCAAGTTACCTTTATCGATCAAACAAAAGTAACCCTTGTAGGGAGAGTTGTTGGTGGGGCTGTTGAAAGCGCAAAACCAATAGGTTTCGGACATGAAGGGACGGTGTCTAGAGATATTACCGACTCAAATGGATTTCCACAAACAACCGTAGTCACTTCTGTTAATAATATAGGAACCGCTTCAATTACTTTTGACTATACGCCAGCAGTAGGTGGAATTACAGCCTATACAAAAGCAAATGCAACCACAAATACGGATACTGGAGAATACCGTCTCGATTTGTTGCCATTAGGGTATTCTATAAACCAAACGAATGGTGTGAGTATTGCAAGTAATTCTACATTAAACATACTAGATGCCGTCGAAACGATCAATGTTTCAAGAATACAAGATTCAACAATTCCGTCTTTTGAGTATTCTGACGGAACCACCGAAACAGGGCTTCCTTATGCTTACGAAAAAAGTTTCACCCACAGGTCAACACCTGTTTTAAGTGTCACAGAACAAACGTCTGAAAGTGATTTGGAACGTGCGGATGGGACTACAATCAGTACAGAAGGATTTGACTATTTAGTATATAAACAATTTCAAACGTATTCTATTGAAATGAATCGTTTTGAACCTTATTCAAATTCTGATGACCCTGACGCTGTTCTCACATTTCAAGTTCCAGTATTGGATGGGGAATTAATTATAAACAACAATTTAGCATTGGCAGATTCTGAATCTGAAGTTACAAGCGAAACAGATCCAAGTATTTCAACCTATACATTTAGAGGTGGAGTACCGTCAATAAATGCGCCATTCACAAAAACGTTAAGCATTAATTACCGCTTAAATGGTGTTGATAGTGCTGCACAAAATTATGAAACCGAGGGAATTTTATTAGGAGGCCAATCTGATGGCAGTCAAACTTTTGTGACAAGTGCTCCAGATAAACCAGATATGATTTTGAGAGATCCCCCTGGCTCCAACAGTCAGGCGACCATTAGTAGCGGGGAAACCGTTTCATTTACAACCGAAACGGATTTTACAAATTCTAGCGGAATATCAACAGAATTTAAGGTCTTATTGGGCGTAAAATTTGCAGCTGGTGGTGGTTTAGCAGGGCCCGTAATTGAGTCTCAAGGCACAAACAGTCCTTCTTTAGGTATTGCTGTAACAGCCTCTAGTACGAATGCAGAAAAATTAACCAAAACATATTCCTTTTCTCAATCAATTTCTACAAGCAGCGATACAAGTTTTGTTGGAGCAGATGGCGATTTATACATTGGGCAGTCCAAAAATTACTTTTACGGCTCGTATGATGATATCGATGTGAGAGCCTCTGCAAGTGCAGAGAATTTTACGCTTACAAATTCCGATGGAGAAACTGTTTTTATAGGCAAACAAAAAGCAGTTTATTTTGCTGAAGAGCCCTCAGATACCTTTTTCGTTTTTTCTCAATTTTATATTGTGAATACGCTCATTCCAGAACTGCAAGGTTTTGTAACAGGCTTAGAAGATGGAACCATTGATCCAAGTACTTCTGGTGTGCTAACCATAGAACAATACCAAACGCAAATTAATTTATGGAGATCGACCATTAGAGAAAACGAGCGTCTCAAGTATTTGGCTTTAAACGATCGTGCAAATTACAAAGCAGGTCTAGAAACAACCTTAGACACTTTTATAGCAGAATTAACGGATGCACTTGATCAAGACAATGATCCACTTTCCGAAGCAGAGTTAACAAATAATCTAGAATCATCGACTCTGATAAGAGATTTATTAAACACCAATTTTGAGGATAATGTGTCTATCGATAATGGGGTTGGACAATTTACGAGAAGTGTTGAAACGGCAGTTGTTAGCACAAGCTCAAGTTTAGTGAACTTAAATGCCGATGAAAGCTTTGCTCTTGATTTAGGATTTAATATAAATGGAGTTGGTTTATTAAATACGACCGGAGGTTTTGTAAATCAAGATATCAATACGTCGTTTTCAACTGAAGAAACAGCGACAACCTCTATCTCTTACACATTAGTTGAGAGTGATCCTGGAAATGTTTTAAGTATCGATGTTGTCAACTCTTTTGATGGGAATGGTCCTATTTTTATCACCAGAGGTGGTAGAACGTCCTGCCCGTACGAAGGTGTTCAAAAATCTATATATTATAACCCGGCTACCTATGTAGCAAATGACCCAAATATTATAGAACTCGCGGAAGGTGATCGCCAAGAATTAAGTCTCGCTACACAACAAATTGAAGTCCCACAAATTACGGCTGAGGTTGTAGATGTGAGTAATGTTCCTGAAGATGTGAGTGCTGAATTTAGAGTGCAATTAGAAAACATTAGTACTACAAGACTGGAATCCGACTATATTTTAAGAGTCAACCCATCTTCAAACCCTAACAGTGCAATCATTAATATTCCATCTGATGGAATATTATTTCCATCCTTTCAATATGGAGTTCCAAGGGAGTTTGTTGTGACCATCGGAAAATCGCTTTCAGATGTGTACGACTACGATGATATTGAAATTGTTTTTGAAAGTTTATGTGGTGGTGACGCAAGCGATTCAGTAACCCTTTCAGCTCATTTTGTACCTTCCTGTTCTAATGTGGTGGTATCTGCTCCTTTAGACAACTGGGTGTATAATATCTCAGAAGCTTATAACCTTGATGGCACAAGCAATCCACTTGCTGTAGAACTAAGTGAATACACGACTGGGTTTTCTAGTTTTCAAAAATTAGACTTACAATACAGATCAGCAACTTCATCAACATGGACGCGTTTACATACGTATTATGGAACTCAAGATTTTTATGACGAAGCTGTTATAAATAATGAAACAGAAATTTCAGTGATTACGGAGACTACAATTAATTATCCTTGGGATATTGTAGGGCAAAATATTCAGAATGGTACTTACGAAATCCGTGCTATTAGTACGTGTACCAACGATACGTCCTATATTTCTGAAGTGATCACAGGAAAAGTAGATTTGTTTGCACCCCGTGCTTTTGGAACCCCAACTCCAATAGATGGTATTTTGGGTTATGGTGAAGATATATCTGTACGTTTCAACGAAGCTATTTTTTATAACTCTTCGGTCAGTTTAATCGAAATTAAAGGAGAAACCAACCAATTGCCAATTAACAACAATGTCTCTCTTTACTTTAACGGTTCAACAAATACAGCAACTATTGAAAGTCCATATATTCAGACAGGCGATTTTAGCTTTGAATTTTGGATGAACAATCAAACTGAAGCTGGTACAGCTTCTATAGTAGATCAGGAGAGAGGAATTAATATCGATTTACAAGGGTCAACGATTAGTTTCCAATTTGGGGACTCTACAGTCTCTGGAGGGATCTCAAGCGATAACCTGTTCCACCACTATACATTTACATATGATAGTGCGGCAGGAGTCATCAGCATTTTTGAAGATGATAGAGTTGTTCAAACGGATTCTGCACCCCAAAATTTGCAATATAATTTTGATGCCAATATGGTATTTGGAGGGAACACCTTTATAGGAAACCTTCACGATGTAAGACTCTGGTCCAAAGCCCTCAATTTCACAGATGCCTATGCAAATATTTACACCAAATATGTAGGTAATGAACTCGATTTAGTAGGCTATTGGCCCATGAATGAGGGACACGGAAATTTAGCGCATGACATAGCGCGTTTCAAACATGCGCAAGTAAATGCCGCATGGGACATCAAGCCCAAAGGAGAAGCTTATGAATTTGCTGGTGGTCAATACCTCACCTTAGATAATGTTGCAGCCGTTCAGCTCACCAATGAAATGAACGCAACACTTTCTTTCTGGGTAAAAACAGATCAAACACAAAACGCGACTATTTTCTCTAACGGTAGAGGAGACGACACCGATATTGCAGCGCAAGACGGTACAAGAAACAAATGGGCTGTCAACTTAAATGGGGATGGTAATTTATCCTTTGAAAATGAAAACAACTCTTATAACCTTACAACAACGAGTATCACGGATAATCAATGGCACCATGTTTCGATTCTGATCAATAGATTCGGTAATTTGAAAACCTATGTAGATGCAGCCTTGGTAAGTACCAATCCAACAGTAGATATTTCGAGTTTTTATGGAAATAAAATGTGGCTCGGTGCTAGAGGTCATATAGATTTAGCAGGCACTGAAACAGTAGATCGTGCATTTAGTGGATCAATTGATGAATTCAGATTGTGGAACACGCTTCGGTCTTTTGAACAAATTGAAAGAGACCGTTTCTTTGAAGTTGATACAGACAGTGCAGGATTGTTGGTTTATTCCAAAATGAATGCGCCAGACACTCCCACAGGAAATGGTCCACGCTACTACCATATAGTTCCTGGTCCGCTTTACTCCACGAGTTTGGCAGTCATGAATGCGGGTACTGTAAACTATACGATAGATGTGCCACCAATTAAACCGGCCAGAAACACAATTAGTTTTCAAATCAGTCATGTGATCAATGGCGATCAAATGATTATGGAACCAGTAGTATCTAGCCTAGCCGCCATAGAAGGTCAGGTATTAGACATTACAGTCCATAGAATGTTTGATGAGTTTAATAACATGCAAGCATCGCCCATCACTTGGACCGCTTACGTCAATAAAGATCAAGTTGATTGGTATATTGATGAAGAGCAAACAGTTTCAGAAACGGAACTGATTTTTGGAGATGAAAAAACATACACAATTCTTGTGGTCAACTCTGGAGGAACCTTTCAAGATTTCAGCCTGTTGAATGTACCCAATTGGTTAACGGTAAGTCAATCCAGTGGATTGCTGTCACCAAATAGTAGTATTGAAATATCTGCGATGGTCGATAGTGATTTGGCTGCTGGGTATTACGAACAAGATATGTTTTTACGTACCGAATTTGGGTTTGATCAAAAAATTCAATTAAAATTAGATATTTTCTCTGATATTGATTGGACTTTAGATCCAAACGATTTTCAATACAGCATGAATGTAATTGGGAAAATTATGATTGATGGTGTTTTCGATCAAGACACAAAAGATAAACTAGGTGTATTTTATAATGAAGAACTAAGAGGTGTGGGACAATTAACTTTTGATCCTAACTACCAAGAATATTTTGTGTACCTCACAATCTATTCAAACACAGCGTCAGGAGAAATCTTAAATTTCAATATTTGGGATGCTTCAGAGGATAAAATCCTAGTTGCAACTTTAGACGGAGAGGAAACGACTGAATTTATTTTGAATCGTGTTTTAGGTTCCAATACGAATCCAGCCCTTTTTGAAAACACAACTGAAGTAAGTCAAAGCATCGGGTTTAATCAAGGCTATACTTGGATCTCATTTCCTGTACAAAGTTCTACATTATCAGATGTGAATGCCATCACTTCAAATTTAGATCTTGAAACAAATGATTTAATGCTAAGTCATTCTCCCTCTCTTTTAGAGACGTACTTTAACGACCCTCAAGACACTGACAATAGCAGTTGGTCTGGAAGCATAAGTGACAACGGTGGCTTTAGCACGACCAAAATGTATAAGGTGCGATTAGAGAATGCACAAACCTTAGATGTGTTAGGAACTCCCGTAGATTTATCTACTTGGACATTCCCAATCAGCGAAAATTGGAACTGGCTTCCTTACGTCGTTGGAGAGAATGTAAGAATAGGAGAAGCACTGTCTGATTTTATTCCTTCAGTGGACGATGTCATCAAATCGCAAAATGAGTTTGCCATTTATGATGCCTTAAATGGATGGTCAGGAACCTTGTCATATTTAGAAACAGGAAAAGGGTATATGCTAAGATCTTCCTCAGAACAGGAATTTAAGTATCCCAACTATTTGTCCGGTGGGAGAAGAATGGCTTCAGAAAGTAGTTCTAGTACGGTCAGTTCAGAAACTCAAAGCGCGTTTAATGCATTTTCACAAAACATGAATGCAGTCATTCAATTGCCAGAAGGCTATACAAATGTATATGCTTATAATACCGCAGGAGAATTACACGGACATGCCGTAACTCAAATGGTGAATGGAAACGAGTTGTCCTTTATGACCATAGTTGGCGATACAAGTCAAAATCAAAGATTGGTATTTCATATCGGTGATGGAGATACAACCAAGCAGACTTCAAATACAATTAATTTTTCTGCGGACTCAATTTTAGGAACCACGAGAACTCCCTACATTATTGACGAAGATGCTATTGATTTGAGTACATCTCAATTTATGTTATATCCAAACCCTAGCAAGGACGGGTTTGTGTATCTAGAGTTTTATGCTCAAAACAATCAAAAGGCGCAAGTGCGTATTCACAATATGTTAAACCAGTTGTTATTTGATATGTCGGTTGTAATTGAAAAAGGCCACAACCGTTTAAAAATACCTGTTAATTTCCAAAACGGCACGTATTTCTTAAACACAACGATTGATAACGAGGTTCATAACAATAAAATAATTCTAAATGAAAAATAAAAACAAATTCGCAGCACTTATATTAACCTGCCTTATTTCATTAGGCCTAAGTGCGCAGGCACCCTCGTGGCAAGTCAATGAAAATGAATTTGAATACACAATGACAATGGTTGCATATTTAAATGTAAATGCAACCACTTTGTCTAACTCAAACGACATGTTAGCCGCCTTTGTAGGCGGTGAATGTCGGGGAGTTGCAAACCTGATTTATGCAGAATCTACGGATAACTATTTTGCATACTTAACAGTGTTTTCGAATTCAACCTCAGAAACTGTAAATTTTAAAATTTATGACTCCATCTCCGATACGGTTACAGAGGCGGATCAAACATTGCCATTTGAAATTAACAAACATTACGGCGGGATTACATCAGATTTTGGTTTTTCGAAGCCTTCTCCAAGATACTTTAAGAAAAATGTAATTTTATGTGATGTTTCTAAAGGAGCCATCACTGTGTTATTTGAACAGGACGATGTGTTTTTAACCCTTGAGAAGGATAACCAAACATTCCGTACTAAAACAGCAGTAGGGACGGCTCAATTTGAAAACCTTGAAATGGGAACCTATGTTTTAAAAATTAACAATAGTTTCAAAAAAACAATCACTATTGAACTAGAAAATTAATTTATATATATATGAAAAAAATAAAATTCACCATAGCAGTAATTTTTACATTATCTATTACCACATTAATTTTCACATGCTCATCTGATGACCCTGTGGAAAACCCTTGCAGTGGCTACACATTGCCAGAATTTGTAGAAATTTTTTAGTAGGTCTAAACAGTCGTCTAAATACATTACAGTCCACATTTTGATCGAACAGTCAAGATGACATACTGCGATTTATTCATTTTTTTAGATTTTTTTTTTAATTATTAATATTGAAAACAGACGTATTTTTAGAATATCGAAAAACTAAAAGTATTTTTGATCCCCATTACGCCCCATTTTAATTAATTTTTATATTTACTCCATATTTATAAGACGATAGAGTTATCGTTGACAACATTTATATGGACCTACATAATTTTAAAACCTTCATTACCCCAACGGTTATTCTTTATAGCCCCGGTTTTGCACGTCCTCGTATTACGCGCCGTCGCCCTTAGGGTGTTCCATTAGTTTCTGAACTTAGGTGTGTCCGGTTCGTCTTTCAATTTTTTTCAAACTTTTTTTCAACTTAAATCTTATATAATGGACATCATTATTGCAGATAAATCACATACAATTCACGCCCAAACTATTTGCGACGCC
Organism: Formosa sp. Hel1_33_131; assembly: GCF_001735745.1. NCBI lineage: Bacteria > Pseudomonadati > Bacteroidota > Flavobacteriia > Flavobacteriales > Flavobacteriaceae > Formosa > Formosa sp. Hel1_33_131. The sequence goes on along the minus strand of NZ_CP017260.1, from coordinate 385,941 downwards.
ATCGAAGCTGCTGCACAAGTGAGGGGCACAGGGATTGCAAAACGTTCCATAGAATACATTATTTCTAAAATGGAATCGAACAATGCCGCCATTGCCTTAGAAGGAGATACATTTGCGGGCTTTTGCTATATAGAAACATGGAGCCATGATAAATTTGTGGCCAATTCGGGGCTCATCGTGCATCCTGATTTCAGAAATCAAGGCTTGGCTAAGAAAATCAAGCAAGTCGTTTTTGAGCATTCCAGAACGAAGTATCCAAATGCAAAAATATTTAGCATCACAACCGGTCTCGCCGTGATGAAACTAAACACTGCCCTTGGGTATAAGCCCGTTACTTTCTCGGAACTTACCGACGAACCATCCTTCTGGAAAGGCTGTCAAACCTGTAAAAATTACGATGTCCTTCAGCGCACAACTCAAAGCATGTGTTTGTGCACAGGCATGTTGTTTGACCCGAGTTCCAAGCCAGAAAGCACCTCTAAAAAAGTAAAAGAAAAAACCTTTCTAAGATTAAAAAGCATCAAGCAAAGCTTGTTTCTAAAAAAACATAAAAAATGAAAAATTCAAAAAAACTAGTCATTGCCTACAGTGGAGGACTCGATACATCCTACTGTGCTGTCTCATTATCAAAAGCAGGCTACGAAGTTCATGCTGTTAGTGTCAATACAGGTGGGTTTACTAAAAGTGATGTTCAAACCATCGAACAGAACGCCTATAAAATGGGTGTCTCAACCTATAAAAACATAGAAGCCGTTACCACCTTTTATCAAAAAGTAGTGAAGTTTCTTATTTTTGGAAATGTCTTAAAAAATAATACCTATCCGTTATCCGTCAGTGCCGAACGCATCGTGCAAGCCATCGAAATTATTGAGTATGCGAAATCCATTGATGCTAAATACATCGCTCACGGAAGTACAGGCGCCGGAAACGATCAAGTCCGTTTTGATATGATTTTCCAAACCCTTGCGCCAGAGATTGAAATCATCACACCTATTAGAGATCAGAAGCTCACACGACAAGAAGAAATAGCCTATCTGAAATTAAATGGAATTGATTTGGATTGGGAAAAAGCAAAATATTCAATCAACAAAGGACTTTGGGGAACCAGTGTTGGAGGCGATGAAACGCTGACATCCCACTTGGCGTTGCCAGAATCGGCCTATCCATCTCAGTTAGAATCCGAAACGCCTGAAACCCTTACCCTCACTTTTACCAAAGGGCAATTGACAGCACTCAACGGAGCTGAAAATGTACCTGAAATAAACATCCAGCTTCTGGACGAAATGGCCTCAAAATTTGCCATTGGAAGAGATATTCACGTTGGTGATACCATTGTTGGCATCAAAGGCCGTGTGGGTTTTGAAGCCGCCGCCGCACTGATTATCGTAAAAGCTCATCACTTATTAGAGAAGCATACCTTGACCAAATGGCAGCTTCAACACAAAGATTATCTGTCTAATTTTTACGGAATGCATTTGCACGAGGGTCAGTATTTAGATCCCGTCATGCGCGACATGGAAGCGTTTTTAGCCAGCAGTCAACACAGCGTTTCGGGCACTGTGGAAGTGGTCTTAAAACCTTATCATTTTTCAATCAATGGCATTCAATCGGCTCATGATTTGATGAATGCAAAATTTGGAAGTTATGGCGAAATTAACAACGGTTGGTCTGCTGAAGAAGCCAAAGGCTTCATCAAAATTAATGGCAATCAAAACAAAATTCATCAACAAGTAAATTCGGGATTATGATACAAGCAGGCATTATAGGAGGTGCAGGATACACCGCGGGAGAATTGATTCGATTGCTACTTATACATTCCAAAACTGAAATCAATTTTGTTTATAGTACTTCGAGTTCTGGCAAAAAACTAAGCGCCATTCATCAAGATTTAGTAGGCTCCACAGACCAACTGTTTACAGATACAATCAATACCGATGTGGATGTTTTATTCCTCTGTTTGGGGCATGGAAATTCTAAATTATTTTTAGAAAAGAACTCCTTTTCAAAAGACACAAAAATCATTGATTTGTCAAACGACTTTAGACTCACACAAGATGCGATATTTCAAAACAAGCACTTTGTATATGGCTTGCCAGAATTGAACAAATCCGCCATTCAGTCGGCACAGTACATCGCAAACCCAGGCTGTTTTGCAACCGCCATTCAATTGGCAATATTGCCTTTAGCCGCTAAGGGTTTGGTAGAAGATGCCATTCATGTCAACGCCGTGACAGGTGCTACCGGAGCGGGAACGGCCTTGTCAGCAACCACCCATTTTACGTGGCGTGTGGATAATTTTTCTCACTATAAAGCATTTAATCACCAGCACTTGGGAGAGATCCATCAGTCTGTAGATTCGCTTCAAGACGATTTGAAGAGTGTGATTCATTTCATCCCCAATAGAGGCAATTTTTCGAGAGGGATTTTTGCCACACTTTATACAAAATATGAAGGCACTTTAGAGACGGCGAAAGCACTCTTTAAAACCTATTATAAGGATGCAGAATTCACCACCGTTTCGGACGATCCCTTGCATTTAAAACAAGTGGTCAATACCAATAAATGTTTATTGCATTTGGAAGTGCATGAGGGAAAACTACTCATTACAAGTGTCATAGACAATTTACTCAAAGGTGCTTCGGGTCAAGCCGTTCATAACATGAATTTGATGTTCGGGTTTGAAGCACATTTGGGATTACAACTTAAAGCTAATTATTTTTAAAAAAAGACTCATGAAAATAGCAATCATCGGCACAGGAAATTTAGGAAGCTCTATTGCCAAAGGGCTCATCACAAACAATGCGATTACGACTTTATATCTCACCAAACGTAACGTCCGTGGTTTGGTTGATTTTGAAGGTTATAAAAATGTTTTTCTAACCTCAGATAATAAAGAAGCGATTCAGCAATCGGACATTATTATTTTTGCCGTGCAACCTGCCCATTTAGAAAAAATTTTAACGGAAGTTCAGCCCTTTTTAACAGAGAAACACGTGTTGATTTCGACCATTACAGGCTTTTCAATTTCAAGAATTGAAGGCCTTGTGGGAACCGATCAATTTATCATTCGCGCCATGCCAAATACGGCCATTGCCGTTGGGAAATCCATGACTTGTATTTGTAGTAATGAAATGGGCAAACAACGCCTAGCGGTCGCTGAAGCCATCTTTAACCGTTTGGGGACGACCATCTCAATACCAGAACAACAAATGCAAGCTGCCACCGTCGTTTGTGCCAGTGGAATTGCCTTTTGGATGCGTTTGATTCGTGCTACCACCCAAGCCGCCATTCAACTCGGATTTGATGCCGAAGAGGCTCAGAACCTTGCTATGTTTACTTGTGAAGGGGCCGCTAATTTATTGATCACTTCAGGGAATCATCCCGAACAAGAAATTGATCGAGTGACCACCCCAAATGGATGTACCATTGAAGGTCTAAATGAAATGGAACACAAAGGATTGAGCTCGTCGCTTATACAAGGAATGGTCGCGTCATTTGATAAAATTAACAGTATTAAAGCCCACTAATTATGAGTCTATTTGATGTTTATCCACTCTTTGATGTGACGCCTGTAAAGGCAAACGATGTTTATTTGTATGACGAAAAAGGCACCCAGTATTTGGACCTTTACGGAGGGCATGCAGTGATTTCTATTGGGCATTCCCATCCTGTTTATGTGAATGCACTCACCAATCAACTTCAAAAAATAGGGTTTTATAGCAATGCTGTACAGAATCCACTTCAAACCAAGTTGGCAGACCGACTCGAAGCAGTTTCTGGCTGTAAAAATTATGACTTGTTTATGTGTAGTTCGGGAGCGGAAGCCAATGAAAATGCCTTAAAACTGGCGTCGTTTCATACCAACAAAGCCACCGTGATTGCGTTTGACAACTCCTTTCATGGACGCACCTCGGCTTGTGTGGCTGCGACGGACAATCCAAAAATTGTTGCCCCCATAAATGCCCAACAGCAAGTTCGGTTTTTACCACTTGGAGATTTAGATTTAGTAGAAATCACTTTAAAATCCGAGCCTATTTGCGCCATCATTATTGAGTGCATCCAAGGCGTCGGCGGACTGGATGAAAGCAGCACTGATTTTTATAAAGGTTTGGAATTACTTTGTAAAAAACACAATACCGTTTTAATAGCCGATGAGGTACAGTCCGGTTTTGGACGTACAGGTGATTTTTTCGCCTTTCAAAAACACGGGATTACGCCTCATATTATTTCGATGGCGAAGGGGATGGGCAACGGATTTCCCGTGGGAGGTATTTTGATTCACCCTTCCATAAAAGCATCTTATGGACTGTTAGGAACCACCTTTGGTGGCAACCATTTGGCTTGTGCGGCGACCTTGGCTGTTTTGGACGTTTTAGAATCTGAAAACTTAATGCAAAACGCAAAAGACATGTCGGCATATTTTATGGAGAAAGCCAAATCCATCCCAAAACTAAAAAAACTCAAAGGACGGGGTTTAATGCTCGGATTAGAATTTGAGTTCCCTGTTGTAGCACTTCGAAAAAAATTACTTTTTGATCATTTTTTATTTACAGGAAGTTCTAAAAACCCAAACTTGATTCGGATTTTACCTCCCTTAACAATTAAAAAGGCACACATTGATTTATTTTTTAAAGCCTTAGCACAAAAATTATGAACCATTATATAAAAATTACCGACCTTCCTTCCATTGCCTCGGCAGTTCAAGAGGCGATTGCTTTAAAATTGGACCCGTATAAATACCGAAGTTTAGGGGCGCAAAAAACCTTGGTAATGTTGTTTTTCAATGCCAGTCTTCGCACGCGTTTGAGTACCGAAAAAGCGGCCAAACATTTAGGGATGGACGTGATTGTATTGAACGTCACCGACGCTTGGCAATTAGAATTTGAAACGGGGGTGGTCATGAACTTAGATAAGTCGGAGCATGTGAAAGAAGCGGCGCAAGTGATTTCGCAATATGCGGATATTTTAGCCGTTCGTGCTTTTCCGTCTTTAACAGATAAAGACAAAGATTTATCCGAATGGATACTTAACAGTTTTGTGACGCATGCGACCGTGCCCATTGTCAATATGGAAAGTGCGACAGGACATCCGCTGCAAGCATTGGCGGACGCCATTACGATAGAAGAGTTAAAAACGAAACAAAAGCCCAAAGTGGTATTGTCATGGGCACCACATCCCAAAGTATTGCCACATGCAGTTGCCAATTCATTTATAGAAATGATGCAAACCATTGAGGTTGATTTTAGCATCACCCACCCTGAAGGTTATGAGTTAAATCTAGACATTGTCAAAGACACGCCCGTCATTTACGATCAAGAGGAAGCCTTGAAAGATGCCGATTTTGTGTATGTAAAAAACTGGAGTAATTATAAGGATTATGGCAAGATCATTTCTCAAGATCCTAATTGGATGATGACCAAAGAAAAATTAAGCACAGCCAAATTTATGCATTGCTTGCCTGTAAGACGAAATGTAGTGGTAGAAGATGCGGTGTTGGACAGTGAGCAATCCGTGGTGATTGCACAATCGAACAATAGAACGTATGCGGCGCAATTGGTGTTGAAAAAAATTCTTGAAAATGGATAAAAAGAACACTCTCAAGATCGTTAAAATAGGAGGGAATGTCATTGACAACCCACAAGCACTCACGTCATTTCTGACTGTGTTTTCATCCATCAAAGGACCTAAAATATTGGTGCATGGAGGTGGGAAATCCGCCACAGCCTTGGCTAAGAAAACAGGACTAGAGGTACAAATGGTGGATGGCAGACGCATCACCGACGCCGCAACTTTAGAACTCATTACGATGGTCTATGCGGGTAAAATAAACAAAACGATGGTCGCTCAATTGCAAGCCTTGGACTGCAACGCTCTTGGATTTACAGGGGCAGACGCCAATACCATCACTTCTGTAAAACGACCTGTTTCTACACTTGATTATGGGTTTGTAGGCGATGTTAAAAATGTAGAAACTTCTACGTTAGAATTGTTGCTGAATCACGGTATCTCTCCTGTATTTTGTGCATTGACACACAATCAAAATGGACAGCTGTTAAATACTAATGCCGATACGATTGCTTCCGAATTGGCCATTGCTTTTGCATCTCAATTTGAGGTGGAACTGTATTATTGCTTTGAGAAAAACGGCGTTTTAAAAGATGTGAATGACGATAGTTCGGTGATTGAAAAAATTACAGCATCCTCTTATAAAGAATTATTACACGCCCAAGTGATTTACGCTGGGATGTTGCCAAAACTAAACAACTGTTTTCATGCCTTAGAACATCAAGTTTCTAAAGTATGCATCGGGAAACCAGAAATGTTGCTTGATTCCGAAGCGATTTTCACAACACTTACGATCCAATGACGCTAGAAAATTTAACAACTTCCGCGATTCAATTATTAAAAGATTTAATTGAAATCCCTTCATTTTCATCTGAAGAAGATTTAACCGCTGCGCGGATTGAACAGTGGTTTATAGACTCTAAGATTCCGTTTCAGCGATCTCAAAATAATATTTGGGCAATGAATGCCGATTTTGATGCGTCCAAACCCACGCTGCTTTTAAACTCGCATCACGATACCGTAAAACCAAATAATGGCTATACCAAAGATCCTTTTAAAGCACAGGTTGAAGAAGGGAAATTGTTTGGATTGGGGAGCAACGATGCTGGGGGTTGTTTGGTTTCATTGATCGCGACTTTCACGCATTTTTATGCCCAGAAAAATCTAAATTACAATCTGGTACTCGTTGCTTCCGCAGAAGAAGAGAGTAGTGGGGCTGCTGGTTTAAATAGTATGCTGTCCATCATTCCAAACATTGATGTCGCCATTGTAGGGGAGCCGACTTTAATGCAACTCGCTGTGGCTGAAAAAGGCTTGGTGGTATTTGATGCACTTGTGAAAGGAACGCCTGGACACGCCGCACATCCCAACGACGATAATGCGATTTATAATGTGATTGAGGTGTTGCAATGGTTTAAAGATTACCAGTTTGAAAAAAAATCAGAGAGTTTAGGGCCTGTAAAAATGACCGTGACACAAATCCATGCTGGGAAGCAACACAATGCGATTCCAGCAGGGGTGGAGTTGGTGGTGGATGTACGCGTCAACGACCAATACAGCAACAAAGAAATTGTTGAAATTCTGCAAAGTGAAGCCCCTTGCGATTCGATCCTTCCTAGAGGTTTAAAACTCAATTCGTCTTCGATACCCGTGGCGCATCCGTTGGTTCAAGCCGGGATTGCATTGGGACGTGAAACCTATGGATCGCCCACACTTTCTGACCAATCGGTGTTGAGTTGTCCGTCCTTAAAATTAGGACCAGGGGACAGCACCCGTTCCCACACTGCTGATGAGTTCATTTATATAGATGAAATTAAAGAAGGTGTGGCATTATACATTCAATTATTAACTAAAATATTATAGCTATGAAACTTTGGGATAAAGGCATTTCAATCGATGCATTCATTGAAAAATTTACCGTCGGAAACGACCGAGAAATCGACCTTAAAATTGCCACCTATGACATTCAAGCTTCCTTGGCGCATGCGCAAATGTTGGTCAAAATAGGGCTTCTAAATTCGGAAGAACTCATCGCAATCGAAGCCGTGTTTGATACCCTTCAATCACAGATCAGTGAAGGCACTTTTGTGATTGACGCTCAGTTTGAGGACATCCACTCCAAACTCGAATATGAATTGACGAAAGCCTTGGGCGATACGGGTAAAAAAATCCATACAGCCCGCTCCAGAAATGACCAAGTTTTGGTGGCCTTACAATTGTATTACAAGGCGAGTTTGGGCTCGATACAACACAAAACCAAAACGTTTTTTGAAACGTTGATTGCCTTGGCAGATACGCATAAATCAGCGTTGTTACCAGGTTACACGCATTTACAAGTCGCTATGCCCTCATCTTTTGGACTGTGGTTTTCTGCCTATGCGGAATCGCTTATTGACGATGTATATGTATTACAGGCGGCTCAAAAAGTAGTGGATCAAAATCCTTTGGGATCGGCAGCGGGTTATGGAAGTTCGTTTCCAATTGATAGAGAATTTACGACCAAAGCCCTTGGTTTTAAAACCCTCAAATACAATGTGGTGGCGGCACAAATGAGCCGTGGAAAAAACGAACGTATTATCGCATCGGGTTTAGGGAATTTAGCCAATACGCTCGGAAAAATGGCGATGGATATTTGTTTGTATATGAGTCAGAATTTTGATTTTATTGGGTTTCCTGAGTCACTCACTACGGGGAGCAGTATCATGCCCCACAAGAAAAACCCCGATGTTTTTGAATTGATTCGTGGGAAGTGTAACAAACTTCAAAGTTTGGAAACCGAGATGCTTTTGATTACCAATAATTTGCCAAGTGGTTACCACCGTGATTTTCAGTTGTTAAAAGAAAACATGATTCAAGGCTTTGAAGAGCTGGAAGCTATTTTGGATATTTTTAATTATGCGATTCAGGAAATTCAAGTGAAAAAAATTGATTTGAAAGACCCAAAATACCAATACCTGTTTACGGTGGACAGTATCAATAGCTTGGTGATGCAAGGCGCGTCGTTTAGAGAAGCGTATCAGGTTATTGGGGCGCAAGTACAAGCAGGCACTTATAAGTCCGATACACGCATTCCGCATACGCATTTAGGGAGTATTCACAATTTGGGATTGGATGAGATCAGTGCTAAATATCCGGTGTAGGGGTGGAGAGTGATTTTGTTGGAATGGCAGGTTTCTGATTGTCTAAAAAGTAACTAAACCTGTCATTCTGATTTCAGAATCTCAATGAATTGAAAACCAATAATTATAAGAAGCTGAAAGGCGTTTCAGCTTGATAAGGAAAAGATACTTACGTTGTAGCTAGCGAAGTTTTAGCCAGCAGATGTTAATTCCTTTTCAATTTTATTGGATTCTGTCGAGTGTCAAAAATGTCAACTATTTTTATAGTCTCAATCTTCTCATTCAAAGAGTAGATTATTTTGTAATTCGTAACTATTAGACGCCTATAATTTTGTTTTCTATCCTCTAAAAGTTCCTCTTTTTCACCAATCAAAGGATTTTTAATAAGCACTTCGACTTTATCTCGGATTTTAAACATTATACTTTGAGCAACTTTTACATTAACTTTTTTTGTATAGTAGTTAAATATCTCATCAAGTTGATATTCTGCAAAATTTGACCAAATTATTATGTAATTCATTAGCTGTATTTTGCAAAAACTTCATCATGGTTTTTAGATTTCCCAGTTTCAAAATCTTTTTCTGATTTGTCAATACGTTTATTCAATTCATCTATACTCATTGGATAAAAATCATCTTTATTTCCCGATTTTAGAATGCTTTCAAAAAGAGAAATCATTTCCTCACTTTGCAGTTTTAAAAATGCCTGTACAAATTCTATTTTTCGTGTTTGTATGTCCATAGTTACAAATTTACAAAATTAATTTTTTATAGTATTTTACTCACCTCAATTCAGGTTGTTTTAATTTACACGGACTGCAAGTCCGCGTTAGCGGGTGTTTTTGTTGGAATGGTAGGTTTATTTCAGAATCTCAATGTATTGAAAACCAATAATTATGAGAAGCTAAAATAAACCTGCCTACCGTCAGGCAGGACTTCCTGACGGTAGGCAGGTTCAGCTTGACAAGAAAAAAGATTTTTCAGAGAGTCTTATTTCAACTGAAAATCTGGATGCCCTGTTTGCCATAATGCAAAAGAGAGGATATCGGCAATTTCTTTATTTTTCTTATTTTTAGAAGTATCAAGTCCATGTCCTCCTTCTGAATCTACATTAAGAAATACTGGATTATTTGAAGTGGTTGCAGCTTGTAGTTTAGCGGCAAATTTCCCTGGTTGCCAAACGGATACTCTAGAATCATTTAATCCAGCTGTCAAGTATACTGCGGGGTATTTTACTCCTTTTTCAATATGCTGATAAGCATCCATCTCAAGCAAACCTTTAAATCCAATGGAATCTTGGACTGAACCTAACTCTTTAGTATTATTTTTTCCATTTGGTGAAAACTCATACCTTAAAGTATTTAGTACTCCAACTCTTATAATAGCTGCTGCAAACAAATCTGGTCTTTCAGTTATGGCTCGACCTATTAAAATACCCCCAGCACTGCCGCTATAAATAACAGTTTTACTACTAGAAGAGTACTTTTTATGGATAAGATATTCCGAACAGGCTATTAGGTCTTTCCATGTATTAGGTTTTGTTTCTTTATACCCACTTTTATGCCAGAAGTCGCCTTTTTCTCCTCCTCCTCTTACATGCGCCATCGCATAAATCCCACCTTCTTTTAGCCAAGGCAGTATATAAGGATCCAAAAAAGGTTTTTGAGTTATTCCATATGCTCCATATCCTTTTATTAGCACTCTATTTTGGCCATTTAATTCTAGGTCTTTGTTATAAATTAGTGATAATGGAACTTTCACTCCATCATGCGATATGATTTCTATTTCTTCAATTATAATTCCATCAAATAATTCATCATTATTGCCATTTTCTTTGGCTAATTGTTCTTTAGTAAACTGATTTGTTTTATGATTAAATTGATAACGTTCTTTGTCGGACAACCAACCTTTAATTTCAATTCTCAAGTCAGGGAATAAATTCCCATTAGAAGAAACATTAATATAACCAGCTTCTTTGGGTAGAGTAATATTATTGATCTTATTCTTATTAATAAATTGATATAACTTAGCCTCAACTCCATTCTTTGTTTTAACAAAAAACAATCCTTTGCTTGTTAAAGTTAAATCTGTGATTACAGATGATTCATCTTCGGAGACTAAAATTTCTGGATCTTCAAAATTTGGATTAATTAATGAAGTTCTACAGATCTCAAAATTTTTAGCTTTTTTTGCGGATAAATAAACTATATAATCACCCTCTAAATAAAACCGCTTTATTAAATCTTCTTTTTTAAAAAGAGGCTTCCATGTGATTTTTTGGTTGTTAATATTTTCAATAGAGGAGGAGTAGTAATCAGCATAATAGCTAGCCCCCCAAACACTCCCAAATATGTAATTGCTTTTTTCGTTGCTAATAGAAACCTCAGGGAAATCTTCTTCTTTTATTTCAATCTCAGGATTGTTTTTATTTGAAAATAATATTCTGTCGTTAACAGGGTTTTCTCCCAAAACATGTAAACGAGTTTCGGTATTAAATAAATAATTCTTTTCTTTTTTATCAATAACGGGGATATATTCGTAGGTAAATCTAGAATTATCAGCAAGCCATCTTATTCCACCTAAGGCTGAAGGCCAGCAATTATTTATGGATTCGTTGTATAGTTTTTTATTAGATACATCTAAAACAATGATATTGCCAATTTCTAAGTCATCTTTAGTCATAGCTATTGCTACTTTTGATCCATCCCAACTAGGAGCAATATAATTTATAGCACTTCCTTTTTTATGTTTTTCAGGATTAAATAAAAAATACTCCTCACCATGAATCCCTTCTCTATAAAAGAGCTCTTTTGTGTCATTATGATTCTTTAAATAAAAATATAGGTTATTATTAGTTATTAAAATATTTGAAATTTTAGATGTATTGTTAGTTATAATATTTTGAAACTTCAAAATTTTATTTCGATTGTGAATCTTATCAATTTTATTCTTAGCATAGTTACTTTGTTGTTTATACCAATTTAAAACGATAGTATCATTGAGGTTTTCCATATATTTATAAGAATCTTTAACAGTCGTTCCAAAATATTCCTCAACCACTTCTTTTTCTGGCAACATTTCTATAGATGTATTGTTGTTAGTTTTACAACTAAAAACACACACAACTAAAAGTAATAGTTTTAATCTAATGATTTTCATAAACAATTCTTATATGACTCTAATTTTAACTATTGTTAATGCTACGCTATCTATTCAATTGATAATCTGGATGTCCAGTTTGCCAGAGTGCAAAAGAAAGTATATCTGCTAATTCATTATTTTTTTTATTTGAAGTTGCATCAAATCCATGACCACCATCAAAATCAATATCTAAAATAATAGGATTTTCAGAAGCATTTGCTTTTTGCAATTTTGCAGCAAATTTGCTAGGTTGCCAAACAGCAACTCTAGCATCATTCATACCTCCTGTTAAGTAAACTGCTGGATACTCAACACCATCTTTTATGTTGTGAAACGCATCCATTTCTAATAGAGATTTAAATTCTAATGAATCTTTAATTGTTCCAAATTCTTTAATATTATTTTTTCCGTTTGGAGCGAACTCTGAACGTAAAGTATTTAGTAATCCGACCCGTATTATTGCGGCAGCATATAAATCTGGACGTTCAGTAATCGCTCTACCTACAAGTATTCCTCCAGCACTTCCGCTCCAAACAGCTAAATTTTTATTTGAAGTATATTCTTTATCAATCAAATATTCAGTACACGAAATAAAGTCCTTCCATGTATTTGGTTTTGTTGTTTTAAACCCTTCTTTATGCCATGCATCTCCTTTTTCTCCTCCACCTCTCACATGTGCTAAAGCATAGATTCCTCCTTCATTAATCCAGTTTAGTAAATAGTCGTCTAACACAGGTTTATCAGTTATGCCATAAGCGCCATAGCCAGTAAGTAACATTCTGTTTTCTCCATTTAATTTAATGCTATTTTTATAAATTACAGATAATGGAACTAATGTACCATCATACGATGGTACTTCAATTTCTTTAACAACCACATCATTGAGTAACGAATATTCTGCTACTGGGTATAAATTTTGAGGGATAAATACACTTTTATCATAATCATATTTATAGGTCTCTTTTTTATGCGTCCACCCATCAATCGATATCCATAAATCATTAGAGTTTTCATTTTTGGAGGATACATTTATACTTCCTGAAGGTTTTGGGATCTCGATATTTTTTTCTTGATTATTTTCTATTTTATAAAGTTTTGCATCAACACCATTTTTTATTTTTACGAAAAACAAGCCTTGTTTTGTTATAACAAAATCTGTAATAACTTCTTTAGTATTCTCATAAACTAAAACTTGTGGATTTTCAAAATCAGGATTACTTAGTGAGGTTTTACATATTTGAAAATTGGGAGTTGTTTTTGAAGTCATATAAATGATTTCATCTTTTGTAACAATAAAGCGTTTAATCTTTTCTTCTTTTTTAAATAATGGCTCCCATTTAATTTTTTTATTATTAAGTTCATCTATTTTTATATAATAAGTATCTCTATATCTTGAAGCTCTAGTAACCACTCCAATAATATATTCAACATTTTGGTTGTCTAAGTAAATTAACGGGAAATCTTCTTCCTTTATTTTCAGTTTTGGATTCTCCTTTTTTGAAAAAATAACAGTGGGAGATTCTTTAGGGTTATCATTAAATCTATATAGTACAACTTCCGAATTGTGTAAATATTTTTTAGATTTAGAATCAATTACTGGTACATTTACATAAATAATACCAGAATCATCAGGCAACCATTTAACACCTCCTAGAGAAGTTGGAAGTGTATTAGTTATTTTAATATCTCCAACTAAATTTTTAGTTTTTACATCAAGGATTTTTAATATTGAAAATTCTTCGTCATTTTTTGTTAAGCCTATAACTACTTTTGAAGTATCCCAACTAGGTTTAATATAATTTATTACATAAGGATGTTCATTATCAAAGTTTTCAGGATTATATAATAAAACTTCTTCTCCTTTAAAGCCATCTCTTGAATACAGTTTTTTTACTTTAGATGTTGTGTTCTCTTTTAAATAAAAGTAAACATCATTATCCATGATTGTTAGTTTTGAGATTTTTTCAGGAGTCCTTTCTTGAAACTTTTCTATTTTTAATTTTAAATTATCTCTATTAGAAATATTACCTACTACTGATTCTTTATTTTCTTTTTGACCTTTTAACCAATTTATATAAATACTATCATCAATATTTTCCATATAACGATACGGATCTTCTATTCTTTGTCCATGAATTTCATCAACAACAACATTAATTGGTGCTAACACTAATTCTTTCTTATTTTTACATTGCATAATTAAAATACATAGAATTAAAATAGCAATAGATTTATAGTTCATAGGGTTTATTAATTTAAAAAACACACACCATAATAAATTAGAATATGGTGTGTGTTTTTTCTATTTAGTTACTAGTGTTGGATGATCGCCGTCATCATCATCACCTAAATTAGCATTCCCACCAATTATTAATTGAGGGTTGTTGATTTTTGAAATTTGAAATTTTTTAATTCCAAGTTTTTCTTTTTTTAATTCTGTTTTTTTCATAATTTTAAATTTAGAGTTTTATAAATCTACTGCTATAATTTTGATTTAATGCTATTTTATATGTTGAAATTTATAAATATCAACAACAAAATAATTAGCCAAGACTTTTTAAATCAACAACTTGAATTCATTTTTCATTATTAAGTTCTTTAATAAAATATGATGGATAAATACCTGTTTTTTTATGAAATGCAGCCGAAAATGATTGTGCGTTATTAAAACCAGAATCCTCTGCAATAGCTTTTATTGTATATGCTCTAAATTGCTTATTCTTTGATAACCTTTTAATAGCAAAATCAACTTTTAAATTGTTCAAATAATTAGCAAAATTTGCTTCTTTTGTTGCATTTATTACTTTAGATAAATAGGTGCTGTTTGTTTTTAGTTCTTTTGCAAGGGTGTTTAATGTATAATGTTTTTTTGAAAACTTATTTGAACTTTCAAATTTCTCTAAACTAAGTATAATTTCTTTTACTAAATCTTCGGGTATTCCAGTAGTAATAGTAGTTGTAGTAGTAACCTTTATTAAATTTTCTTTGTTTTCTTCTTTAACATCGGAATTAATTTTTGCTTTAATAATTTCAAATTTTTTCTTATTAATTATGCTTTTTCTTATACTATAAAGCAAAATGATAATTAAGAAGATAATGACAATAGATAAAATAATAATTTTATTTTTGGATAAAGAATAACTATTATTCAATTGTTTAATTATGCGTTCTTTTTCTAAAATTAATTCTGGAGTATCATGTTTTTTTACAATATTCTTACTTAACTGATTGTGTTTAACATTAATAATACTATCAACTTTAAGAAGTTTTTTAATTGTATTTAATTGCTTTTGGGGATTATTTTCTTTTTGACTATACTTAAGTAAAATCTTATAAGATTCCTTTGCTTGAAATATTGTTTCAGGATTTTTTTGATATAATGAATCTACTTTATCTAAATATAGTAATGATTTTGAATACTCTTTTAGGCCTTCAAAAGCTTGACTTAAAATCAAATAACTTCCTGCTATTACAAGCTTTTCATTTGTTAATAATTTGGTGCCTTTAATAAGACTGTCAATCGCTACTTTATATTCTCCCTTAAAAGTTTTAGTTGATCCATATGATAATAAAAAATAATTATACAAATACTTGTCATGACTTTGAAAGCTTTCCTTAATACCCATTCTTCCATATATTTCTGCTGAATCTAATATTTTATTTCTGTTATAAGAATCTACAATTGCAAATAAGGACTTTAAGTATTGTCTTTTGTATAAATGTTTATTTTTTGAACTTTCAAAAAAAGAAATATTTTTTTTAAAAATTTCTAACGCTTCTTTCTCTTCATTTATACTGTTTTTTAATAGACCTATATAATGGTTCACTCTTACTTTTCCATAAGTATTATTATTTGCCTGAAAATCATTAAGAGCCCTAATATAATTGTCTAAGGATTCATTATGTTTTGCTAAATAAAACAACTGAATTCCTTTTTGAAGATAACCTTCAGCAGGGTATTTTGAATTTATTAATGTAGCTGTCAAGTCAATAATACTATCAGCATATTTTAAACCACTTAAAGTGTGGGAGTTAATTTCTGACAAATGATTATAGCCATCAGCAATTTTTAGAACATTATTTTCTTTTTTTGCTTTTAAAAGTAACGTCGAAGCATATATTTCACGAATAGAATCTGACTTTGAAGTCTTAATATTGTTTTCTAAAACTTCATAACTTAAAGCCGTTTGTTGGCTCCAAAGGGTTGAAGTCAGAAATAGAAAGATAAATATGGGGGATAATTTATACTTCACGTTGAGTTAATTTAATTGTTTTGCAAATAGGCTGTTGTAATATCGAAATAGGCAATCATAACAAACCAATTCAAATAAACGTTGTTTGTCTCTAAATTGACGGTTGACCATCATGTGTATATAACTAGATAGTAAATGATTTAACGGAACTTCTAATTTATTATTTTTATGCAACTCTAAAATAGGTGTTTTAATTGTTTCGATTTCTCTATTCTTAGTCGTTATTAAGTTTAAGAGAGCGTCATAATCACTACTTTCTTTTAAAGCCATGAACGATTCCACTTTAGGTCTTAATTTTTGATATTTTTTATTTAGCTGTTTGCTGAAGTTTTTCTCCGCTTTAAACTCATTTCTATAAGAAGTCAGGTTCACTTTAGAGAAACTAATTTTAGCTTTTAAATCGTATTCAAAAACACTTAACAATGCATCTATGGATTTTAAAACAAATAAAAATAAGAGTTCCTCATCTTCAATCAAATTCAAAGCATTAATGCTAGTGCTGCTGTCATGAAAAAACAGATTCTCTGATCCAATCATTGTGAGTTTCCCATAGCGTTCAATTTCTCTTTGGTAGGTATCTGTTTGAACCTTCCAAATAAAGTCATTAGCAACTTGATGGTCGATCGCATTTTTAAAGGTATTAATAATCGTCCCTATTTTAGAAAGATCTTCACAATGAAAGCGCACCCGTAAATGATGGTTAGGGTCGTGATACCGAATAAAGAACCATTTGGTGATTAGGTTTTCTTTTAATAGTTTTTCAGTAAATGGCTTTATAATATCCACAAGAATATGATCCGCTGTTCGTTTACCACAATACAATTTATAGTAAATCCATTCATCCCCTAAAAAAAATCTAGTTTGCATAATTAACAGCTTTTTTTAGTTTTTCCTCATTGTAAAATGACACTACAAATTGATTCGTAAAAAAATCATTATCCTCATTTTTTACGATAGGTTTTTCTGTAAATAAAAATTCTTCTAAGATAAACTGTGTTTTGCGTTTAACCGAATCGAATAACAAATGAAGCATTGTTGTATTTTCGAGATTTATAAGTAACGTATTATCGGCTTCTTTTAACTGAACATATTGAGGCATTTGAATAGTTGCTCTCCACCCGCTTATTAAATCCAATAAGTTCGCTCCGTTTTTGTCTAATTTAAATAAAGATTGAAATTTTTTAGTTTCAATAATCCAAGTGGCTTTGGAAAGAATGAGGGTTTTATAACACACTCTAGGTAAAAAGGAATGATTGTTGGCGAGTGCGCCCCAAGAAAATCCAAGCTTTTTTTGAATATTTTGAGTTTGTAAATCACATAAAAAATGATAGATAGGAAGCGTATTTTTTGTGTAATTATGAGCATTTGTTAAACGAGGTAGAATGGCTTTGTCTAATTTTTTTGACCATAAAACAATACGGTTGTTTTTAATAAATACTAAAACATCATTAATATTAATTTGCTGTTCTAACGGCAGATTAGACTTGCCGAGATAGGGCAATTCATAAGCTCTTAAATGCGGTCTTTTAATCACATTTCCAACTCTAGCTTCAGGCAAATGGATGAGTTCAACTAAAACACTGTGTGGGTTCATCTGCTGTTCTATACAGGTCATTTCTTTAACGTAATCAAATAATTCTCCAGTCTCCTCACAAAACCGAGCAAGTAAATTAGCCCCATTGGAACCTCCAAAAGAGTGTATGTAAACACATTCTTCATTGTTTAGAGTAATCACTTCAATGAGTGCGGAAAGGGTGTCAGGTAAATGATCTATAGACACTTCACGATCCGCGAAAATTGCTTCCTTTAGTTCAATGCTATAGTGCTGATTCTTTAATGCATCAAACATTAATTTTTGAATGCTAATTTCAATTTCTGATAAAGAGAAGTTTTGAGAAGAGGAGTGATCTGTTTGAGGCGTAATGTCATTTAAAAACGAAACGGTATTTGAAACAGCTTCATTTTGAATGTAGCCAACTCCCATTTCTATATCCAAAGCCATAGCTAATGGAATTTTTCTTGTTTCATAACGCTCTTTAAACGCTTTTTTGAATTGCTCTAAATGAGGGTTGTGATCTTTTTTGTTAAGGCTACTTAAAAGTGGTAAAGCCCGGCGTAATTCGTGCGCTACTTTTTTGTTTAAAGCATTGTTTTTAGTCGTTGTAAAAAGATCCGTTTGAAACACATCTTTCGTCTCATAAGGCACGCCAAGGGCCTCTAAAATCGGATTACATTTTTTATAATCTTCACTGGTATTTCTGTCAGTGTCATCTAATTTTTGAAGTGTTTTTTGAATGCTAAGTAGGTCTTGTATATTAGAGTCACACTGTTTTAATTGTTTTAAGGTCACTAGTGTTTGGGATAGCATATCAGTTCCTGAAATAGAGTGTTCTAATTCACTACTTAAGACCTGGTTGTCTATGAGTTCATGAATAAAGTGGGTGGCTTCCTCTTCAGTGATCGTTTCGTCCGTAATTGTAACGGCCAATTCAGTAATGGTTTTACCCATTTTAGCTTCATTTAAGACGGTCTCTATATAAACCGAATACTCTATGCCTTCAACAGCATAAGAGCGTTTTAAACCATCTATTTCAAATGCAATATATCGATATTGATCCGCAATTTTATAGAGCGAACTGTTGGGGTAAAACACCAATTGGTTTTTTATGACGGGCTCTTTTTCTAAATAGTTTGAGAGCGCAACCATATAGTTCACATCCAAACGTGTTCGGCGTTTCAAGGTTTTAGTTGTTTCTAGTTCTATACAACTTGTATCATTAAAATGACCTAAAGAGACTCCAGAGAACAGTCCAAAAGGCGTACAACGAGAGGAGGCTCTGAGAACATATTTTAAAAAGCTTTGTTTTAACTTTTCTGCTTTTTTTACAGAAGTGATTGTTCCCTCAAATAGTAATTCTAGTTCAGAGAAAAGGTAGGGCGATGCTAAAAAAACAGCTTCTTTTAAATGAGTGTTTTGCCAATACTCTTTTAGAGACTCATCCTCAAAACCTCTTTTTTGTAGTGCATTTAAAACCCGATTCAATGGTAAAAGAGGTGTTCTTAAACAATAAGTATTGAAAAAAGTATAAGGGTTTTTAGGTTTTAACATGCACTAAGTAGGTTTTGGGACTGTAAATCTACGGATTTTATAATTAGTTCCTAAAATAAATTTAAAAACCTCAAAATGAGTGTTTTATAAATAATTATAGAGGCTGAAATTTATAAATACGGACATGAAATTTATAAATTTCAACTACATAAGTTTTGTTTAAGTTGAATCTAGTTGTAAGTTTAGAGTCTCAAATCAATTAAAAACATGAAGTATTTATTATTAGCTTTAACCTCAATTATTCCCTTTTTTTCTTTTTCTCAAATTATTGTAAAGGGGAAGGTAAAAGACTCTATAAGCTATATAGAGTTTGCGAATGTTATATTGACTGACGTTGATAATAATTTTGTTTCAGGCTCTATAACCAACGATCAAGGTTCTTTTACAATAAAATCAAAAAAAGGAAAATACAATTTAATAGTTACTTTTATTGGTTATAAGGACTGGGTTAAAGAAGTACTAGTTAAAAATAAAGACATTGATTTAGGTAATATTACATTAATACACAGTAAAAATAAATTAGATGAAATAGTTATTTCAGCAAAAAAACCTTTAATCCAAAAAAAAGTCGACCGATTAATTTTTAATGTTGAAAATAGTATTGTTTCTCAAGGAGTTGATGGATTAGAAGTTTTGCAACGAACTCCAAGAATTGATGTTTCAAGTGGTGGAATCAAAATTATTGGAAAAAGTAGTGTTAATGTTTTAATAGATGGAAGAGTGCTCAATTTATCAAGTAGTGATTTAGAAGCATATTTAAGAAGTATTCGTTCAGACAATATTTCAAAAATAGAAGTTATTACAACGCCTCCTGCTAAATATGACGCTGAAGGAAACAGTGGTTTAATTAATATTGTAACTAAAAAAAATCCAAACTTAGGATGGGATGGTTCTGTTGGAGCTACATATATACAAAGAACATATGCTGCCTTTATACCAACCAGTAATGTGAAATTTGCGACTAAAAAATTAAATATATCACTGAACGTCTCTGCTGATACAGAAGCTAAAAAATCTATATCTACAAACGATGTAGAATACACTTCTAGATTTTGGAATACATCAAAAGACAGAAAAGATTCTTCTAAAGGGTTAATGCTAAATCTAAATTCGAATTATAAAATAAATGAAAAATCAGAAACAGGATTTATTTATAGCGGTAGTTTTTGGGATATTAGTCAAAGAGGAAATAATATAAGTAATTTTATTCAAAAGGAAAATTTTGTTTTAGACTCTATTTTAACAACGTTAACAAGAAATAAAAATAAGTATAATTTTCATTCTATTAATGGATATTATGATTTAAAGCTAGATAGTATTGGAAAGAAATTCAGTTTAAATATCGATTACTTAGTAAAAGATAGTTCAAATGATATAGATTTCAATAGTATTAATAGGCTGGGTAATGGTGTTAATAGTTTAAATACATCTGTTCTAAATAATTCTGATAACAAATATGAAGTAGCATCTTTAAAAACAGATTTCACACTACCTTATGATGCTTTTGATTTAGAGGTTGGAGGAAAATTAACTTTTATAAATAATAATAGTAGTCTGTTTTACTACGATACAACATATGGAACTCCAATAATCAATTTAAACAGGTCTAATCAATTCGAATATGAAGAAAGAACATCAGCCTTATATATTTCAATAGAGAAAGAATTAAGTGAAAAATGGATTGCACAAATAGGTTTAAGATACGAAAATACCTATTTAAAAGGTTTCTCTCCTACATTAAACCAGACAAACACTAATAATTTAAATAATATTTTTCCGAGTGCATATATTTCATATGATCCAAAAGAAAATCATTCACTATCTATGTCTTATTCAAAAAGAATTGATAGACCAGGTTTTTCAAATTTAAATCCTTTCAGAATTTATTCAGACCCATATTCTTATGAATCGGGGGATCCTTTTTTATTGCCTTCATTTACTCATAATTTAGAATTTTCATACATTTATAAAAACAACTTATCGCTAATATTATATGGTTCAAAGCTTATTGATGTTATAGACTTTATTACTATAGCTAATGAAAATTCTAATGAGATTATTACGAAGCCGGAAAACCTATATAATCAATACACTTATGGTTTAGATGTTAGCCATCGTTTAACACTTTTTAAATGGGTTAATAGTTATAATTCTGTAAGTACTTATTTTAATAAAGCAAATTCAAATTTTGAAAATGAAACATTAAAATCTTATGATGGTTATGGTGTCTATTTTTCAACAAAAAACACCATTTCTTTAAACGAAAAAAGAACATCCTTTTTTACAATCAATTTCTTTCAAAGCTTTCCGAACGTAGATGGTTTTTTTAAATCAAGAAACAGAGCTAGTCTTGATTTAGGATTGAAATTTAGATTACTTGAAGAGAACCTTCAAGTAAATATATCTGGAAATGATTTATTTAAACAAAATAGAAATGTAGGAGAAGAACAGTATCAGAATTTCACACAGTCTTCAAGTATTTATAACGATATGAGAAATTTTACACTTTCACTTACTTATAAAATTGGTAGTAAAAATGTAAAGCAAAGAAGGATAGCTAAATTTAACGAAGATAAACAAAGACTTAATTAAAAATATAAATCAGTTTTTTATCTGATAACAAAATTGTTGCAACAATCAGGGTAAGCCGAAAACCTTAAAAAGAGTAGGCATAATTCTAATCTTTTGAAATTATGAAATTATCAAATTTTCAATTTGAAAAGCTATCTACTTCTGAATTACAAAATATTGCAGGAGGAACTATGGCTTTAGAAGACGAAGGTGTTACAAGCACTAGAAGACGAAGAACAACATGTACTGGTACAGATCACGATACTGGTAGACAGGATAGCGATTAAGCTATAGTTTTTCTCAATTAACACAAGAGGGTTTTTAATCCTCTTGTGTATTGTTATTATACTAAAAGCTAGACACAAATAGTATAACTAATACAAATATAATTAAAACTAAAGATTATGAAACTATCAAATTTTCAATTCGAACAACTATCTACTTCAGTATTACAAAATGTAGCTGCAGGGCAGATGAAAGAAGTTGCATTTGAAGGTCCTACTCATAGTAGTCGTAGACAAACAGTTTGCTGTTGTTCAGACCAAGATGCACTCAGAAATGATTCAGACTAAATAAAAAAAATATGAAACTAAATAAATTTAAAGTAGAACAATTAAGCTCTTCCAAATTGCAAAATATAACTGGAGGCAAACAGGAAATAACTAATAATACGGCTACCAATACTAGTCATCGTCATACTATGACAACGGCTAATGATAATGATTCTCATTCACACGATGTTGATTAATTAAGTAAGGCATGATTATAATTTTCACAATTAAATATGATATTTCTACTTCAGATGTAATTAGATGGTTGGAATATTTTGGAGAAAAAGTCATCAGATTAAATGCAGATGATGAAATACATAAATTTGATAAAATTACGTCTAAAGGTATTTTTATTAAAAACACTTTGACCAATAAAGTTTTCAATTTACTTGATGCAAAAGCATGTTGGTGGCGTAGAAGAGGTATTGGAAAATCTTATTTTACTGATTTAAAAAAGGAAGATGTGTTATTTAGTAAGGGGTTTAACTTAACTTCTCTTATTGATAAAAATAGTGATCTTATAAAAAATGAAGTAGAAGATTTAATTGATTTTATTTATTATCAAGTTTATCAAAATTGCAAAATTAATTTAGGAAAACCTACATTTAATTTGAATAAACTGATTGTTAATGAAATAGCAAAGAAGCAAGGGTTAAAAATACCAAATTTTAAAATTGTTAGAAATACTACTCAAATGTATGAATTTGGTAAAAATAATCCTAATCTTATTTCAAAAGCTATATCTAATGGAGTTTATAATATTATAGGTAACCAAAGATTTTATTCTTATACCGAACTTATAGAAGACGAGTTACTACACACTACTAATGAAGAAATTCACTTTTTCCCATCACTAATTATGGAACAAATTGAAAAGGAGTCAGAAATTAGAACTTTCTACTTGGACGGGCACTTCTTTTCAATGGTTATATTTTCTCAATCATCAAACCAAACAGTAGTAGATTTTAGAAAATACAATAGTCAAAAACCAAATAAAACAGAACCATATAAATTACCTAAAAATGTTGAAGTAAAATTAGATAACCTCTTTAATGAATTAAAGTTAAACTGTGGCTCTGTAGATTTAATAATAAATAAGAATGGAGACTATGTGTTTTTAGAAATAAATCCTGTAGGTCAATATGGAATGGTCTCAGAGCCATGTAATTATAATTTAGATAAAATAATAGCAAAATATTTAATAAATGGAATATTTAAATAAAGTAGAGTTAAAAGGGGAAAAACTTAATAAAATACCTCTTCATTTTAGAAAGATTTATTATAATCAAATTACATTTATTCATGATGAGTTAAAAATGATAAAATATAATTCTTTTCTTCAGTGTGATAATATGCGAGACTATTATCCAAATAGACAAATTTCTAAAACAATTAATTTTAAAACTTTTAACAATGATGAATAATAATTTTTTTATACTTTCAAGTAGTTGTAAGGTGGTTAAAGGACTCAAAAGAAGTTTAATAATTGATTATTTGAGAAATGAATTATACTTTATTTCAAATGAATATTTTGATTTAATACAAATTTTAAATAGAAATAGAATTAATGAAATAGAAGAAACTATTAATGATGAGTCTAAAAAATCATTTTCAGAGTTTATAGAGTTTTTACTACATAATGAAATAGGTTTTTTTTCTAGTAATTTAGATAGTTATCCCGCAAGAGAAAACTGTGTTGATGATGAGTTTGTGTTATTAAAAGATGTAATTATAGAAATTGATGAGAGTAATTTTTCAGAAACAATGTTTACACAATTAGTAGCTGAAATTGAAGAGTTGAGATGCAACGATGTACAGTTAAGGTTTCTTTCTAAATTTAATTTAAACTTTAAAAAGAAAATATTAGATATAATTAATAAAACAAATATTAATTATGTTGAAATGCATTTGACTTATTCCGAAGAAGTATCTACGAAAGATTTAAATGACTTAATTTTAAACTACTCTCCAATATCTCATATATACATATATAGCTCACCTAAATCAGAAATCGTAGATTTTTCAATTGAAAAAGAAGGATTCTATCCACTTCATTTCGGTAAACTATATTTTATTACATATCCTTTTAATAAAGGGAAGTGTTGTGGAGTTATTAATAAAGAAAACTTAAATTTTGAAAACATAAATAATCATATTGAATTAGAGGAAAAAAATGGATGTTTAAATAAAAAAGTTTCAATAGATTCATCAGGGAATATTAAAAATTGTCCAGTAATGGATTTAATACACGGTAATTTAAAAGAAACTAAAATAAAAGATATTATTAAAGAAAAGACTTTTAATAAGTTTTGGACAATAAATAAAACTCAAATTGATACTTGTAAAGACTGTGAATTTAGATTTAATTGTACAGATTGTAGAGCTTTTATAGAAAATCCAATGGATTTATATAGTAAACCTTTAAAATGTGGGTATAATCCGAGTACATGTACGTGGGAAGACTGGAGTTTAAATCCACTAAAACAAAAAGTGATTAAACAATATGGTTTAGTTTAAAAATAAAATCATTTGAAAAAATTTCCTTTTTATAAGCAAGCAGACTTAAAAGATTGTGGTCCAACATGTCTAAAAATTATATCTAAATATTATGGAAAAAATATTTCTATTCAAGAACTTAGAGATTTAAGTGAAACCACAAGACAAGGAAGTAGTATTTTAGGAATTAGTGATGCTTTAGAAAAAATAGGCATAAGGTCTTTGGGGGCTAAAATATCTTTAAATAGATTATCTGAAGCGCCTCTACCATGTATCTTACATTGGAATAAAAACCATTATGTTGTTTTATACGAAATAAAAAATAATACATATTTTATTTCTGACCCAGCTTATGGTTTAATAAAATACACTAAAGACGAGTTTCTTAAACATTGGATTGGTAATAATTCTTCAGATGAAACTGAAGAAGGCTTGGTACTATTAATGGAGCCAACACCTAAGTTTTACGAATCTAAATTCGATAATAATCATAAATTAAATATTTCTTTTTTAACAAAGTATTTACTTAAATATAAAAAATACATTGTTCAGTTAATAATTGGATTAGTAGCAAGTAGTTTATTGCAATTAATTTTTCCTTTTTTAACTCAAAGCATAGTTGATGTAGGTATTAAAAATCAAGATATTCATTTTATTTACCTTGTTCTTTTTGCTCAATTAGCCTTATTTATTGGACGAATATCAATAGAAATAATTAGAAGTTGGATACTATTACATTTAAGTACTCGCATTAACATTTCGTTAGTTTCAGATTTTTTTATAAAACTAATGAGTTTACCTATAGCTTTTTTTGATACTCGAATGACAGGTGATATTTTGCAAAGAATAAATGACCATAAAAGAATAGAAATAGTCCTTACGTCCTCTACACTTAATGTTCTATTTTCTATGTTTAATTTATTAACCTTTGGAGTTATATTATTGTATTATAATATTCAAATATTTTTAATTTTCTTAGTTGGAAGTATTTTATATTTTATTTGGATTTCGTTTTTTCTAAAAAAGCAAAGAGAATTAGATTACAAGCAATTTTCTCAAATCAGTCAAGAACAATCTAAAGTTATTGAGCTAATTAATGGTATGCAAGAAATAAAATTGCATAATGCAGAAAAACAAAAAAGATGGGGGTGGGAATATTTACAGGCACAATTATTTAAAATCTCTATTAAAGAACTCGAGTTAGAACAATATCAAAGTGTAGGGTCAGATTTCATTAATGAATTAAAAAACATCCTTATTACTATATGGGCTGCAAAATTAGTTATTGATGGCAATATAACTTTAGGGGCTATGTTAGCTATAACCTATATAGTAGGTCAGTTAAACTCTCCAATTTCGCAATTAATAAAGTTTATTAGAGATTTTCAAGATGCCAAAATTTCTTTAGAAAGACTCTCTGAAATTCATAATCAAGAAGATGAGGAGCAACAAGATGAACAAAAAATTACTTCGATTAATGAAGATTTGGATTTAAAACTTAATAAAGTATCTTTCAGGTATATTGGTTCAAATCAGCTAGTTTTAAAAGATTTAGACTTAGAAATTCCTACAAAAAAAATTACTGCAATTGTAGGAACTAGTGGTAGTGGTAAAACAACGTTAATGAAGCTTCTATTGAAGTTTTACGAACCCAGTGACGGAATGATGAAGCTAGGAAGTTACGACCTTAAAAACGTCTCTCAAAAAGCCTGGCGAAGTCAAAGTGGGGTGGTGATGCAAGAAGGTTATATTTTTAGCGATACCATTGCCAATAACATAGCGGTTGGTGTTGATTATGTAGATAAGCAAAAATTAGCCCATGCCGTGGATGTTGCCAACATTCAAGAGTTTATAGAAACCTTGCCCTTATCGTACAACACTAAAATAGGGATGGAAGGCGTTGGCTTAAGTACGGGTCAAAAACAACGTTTACTCATTGCCAGAGCGGTCTATAAAAACCCCAATTACTTGTTTTTTGATGAAGCCACTTCGGCACTCGATGCCAATAACGAAAAAGTTATCATGGAAAAACTGAATACGTTTTTTAAAGACAAAACGGTGGTGGTGATTGCACACCGTTTAAGCACTGTCAAACACGCCGATCAAATTGTGGTTTTAGAGCAAGGAAAAATCGTAGAAGTTGGAAGTCATAAAGCCCTCGTAAAACAAAAAGGGAATTACTATCATTTGGTAAAAAACCAATTAGAACTCGGAAGCTAAGATGTCAGAACTATTAGAAGACATAGAATTGAGAAGTGAGGAAGTTCAAGAGATTCTCACCAAAGTACCCCATTGGATGGTCCGTTGGGGGAATGTACTATTTCTGTTTTTGATACTATTGTTGTGTGCACTCTCGTGGATTGTTAAATACCCAGATGTTGTAGTTTCAGAAGTCATTTTAACCACCGAAAACCCTCCACAAAAAGAATATGCAAAAGTGACGGGTAAAATCGATACTATTTTTGTGAGCGATTCAGACAATGTGAGCAACCAACAACCCTTGGCTATTCTAGAAAATACAGCCAATTACAAGGATGTCTTTTTTCTGAAATCTATTTTGGATACGATACAGATTCAAAAACACTCGTTTTACGTTCCGATCGATGAACTTCCCATTTTGTTTTTAGGAGATATCGATGCGGCTTTTTCTACATTTGAAACGAATTACATTCACTATGTTTTGAATAAAGAACTAAAGCCCTTTACCAATGAGGCGCTCGCCAATAAAACGACGACTTCAGAATTGAACCGGCAGTTGAGAAATTTACAAGGACAAAAAGCACTCCATAAACAAGAATTAGAGTTCAAACAAAAAGATTTATCAAGAAGTAAAACACTTTTTGAGAAAGGAGTGGTTTCTGAACAAGATTATGAAACGAAGCAATTGGAGTTTTTGCAAGCGGAAAGAGTTTATAAAAATATGGCCTCTTCGATTTCTCAATTACGAGAAGCCATTTCAAACAGCAAAAACACCTCAAAAGGGACAGAGATTTCAAGTATTAGAGAAGAAAAGACATTGCTCAAAAAAGTGATTCAGTCTTTTAATCAACTTCAAAAAAGCGTGAAAGATTGGGAACTAAAATATGTATTAAGCTCAAAAATGGTCGGTAAAGTATCGTTCCTCAACTACTGGAGTGAAAATCAAACGGTGAATCAAGGGGATTTGGTTTTTACTATTATTCCAAAGGTAAATTCTTCTTTTATTGCCAAGCTAAAAACGCCTGCACAAAACTTAGGGAAAGTTAAAGTTGGTCAAAACGTAAACATAAAATTACACAATTACCCCGACTATGAATTTGGTGTTTTAAAAGGACACGTGACACATATTTCTGAAATTTCAAACAAGGATGGGTTTTATACGATTGATGTGTCACTGCCCAAAACACTAATTACTTCCTACAATAAAGAAATTGAGTTTAAACAAGAAATGCAGGGCGTTGCAGAAATTATCACAGAAGACTTGCGATTGATCGAGCGGGTGTTTTATCAATTTAAAAAAATATTTAAACAGTAATCACAACTCCTTCGTCAGCGACTTGACAATCTTATTATCCGCTAAAAACGCTTTTAAAATTACTTTTAGGGAGGTGTAGGTGGGAATGGCTAGGATCATTCCGGTGACGCCAAACAGGATGCCTGCGATGATGATGACAAGAAAAATCTCAAGGGGGTGTGACTTGACACTCTTTGAAAAAATGATGGGTTGGCTTACAAAATTGTCAATGAGTTGAGCAAAGACATAGCCAATCAATACATAGGTTGCTTTTGGCAGTATCTCAGTTTGAAAGTCCAATCCGAGGTTGCTGCTCATCGTTAAAAAGAGCATTAAAAAACAACCGATCATCGGCCCTATGTAGGGTATTAAATTTAGTAATGCACATAAAAATGCAATGACAATCCCATTTTCGATTCCAAAAATCATCAAAATAATAGAGTAAATAATAAACAGAATGGTGATTTGAAATACCAATCCAATAAAATATCTAGAGAGTAAATGCCTGATGGTTTCTATGGATTTTCTCAACTTGGATTCACTTTTTTTGTTGGTGAATACATAGAGTGAATTTTCCATGATTTGGGTGTCTTTCATCAGGAAAAAGGTGATAAACGCCACTGAAAATAAACCAATACTTAAGGTTCCAATCGTTCCAACGATGTTATTCAAAAAATTTGGAATGACGTTGATATTTTCAAACAGGTCGTAGTGTTTCATTTCATCCAATACATTTATGCCATGCGCTAAAAAGAAGGTATTGATTTGGGAGATTAAATTCTGGATGGTGTCTTGAAGTTGTTCCAAGTTTAAGAGAGAAAGGTTTTCTCCCTGCTTTTTAATCAAGGGGATGAAAAGACTGATGAGCCCCATGAATATTAAAAAGAATCCCGTCATGGTGGTGAGCACTGCTACGCCGTTTGGAAATTTTAATTTTCGTTTCAAAAAAAGGTTTATCGGTCTTCCTACGAGAGCAATCACAGCAGCAATGGCAATATAGACCAGTACCGATTGAATTTGATATAAAAAAAAGAGCAATAGAAAAACTCCTACAAGAATTGCGATGGTTTTTAAAATAGCTGTTGTTATGGCGTTTGGGTTCATCAGTTTTAAATTTGGTATAAATGTAGCGAAAATTTAAAAACGAACTACAAACACACGCCTTGTATCAGTGAAAAGACTTAAGTGTAATTAATCAGAATTAGATTTTTTTTCATTATTTTTACAGGAATTAACCAACCAATCACTTTTATCATGCGTTATTCTTATTTAGTATGTCTTCTTTTACCATTATTTACGTTTTCACAAATTGACCATTGGGAAAGCGTTGTACTCCCTGGTGACAACTGGGATTACCTGGTGCCAACGTCACAACCCAGCACGAATTGGAATCAGTTGGGATTTAACGCTTCAAGTTGGAGTACAGGACCTTCCGGTTTTGGTTTTGGAGATGAGGACGATGCAACGGTTATATCCCCTACAATGTCTGTTTATATTCGTAAAACCTTTGAAATCACGGATGCTACGGCGGTTGGGTATATGGTTTTAGATATTGATTATGATGATGGTTTTGTGGCGTATTTAAATGGGCAAGAGATTGCAAGAAATTTGGTTTCAGGGGATGTTCCAGCGTTTAATCAGTCTAGTGATGGCAATCACGAAGCCTTATTGTATCAAGGCTATGGACCTGAACGTTTTGAAGTGGATCCATTACTTCTTGATACAGGAACAAATATTCTTGCGGTACAAGTGCATAACCAATCGATAGACTCGTCTGATTTGAGTGCACTTCCAGTACTGTCTTTAGGAATTACTAATTCTAATTATGACTACACTACTCCACCTTGGTGGTTTGTAGCTCCGTACGTTCCAGTGACTGTCAATTTTGTATCTTCTAATTTACCGATTGTTCTGATTGAAACAGATCAAGGTCAAGAGATTCCCGATGAACCTAAAATTGACGCCACTATGAAAATTATTTATAGAGATGAAGGCGCCCGTAATTTTTTGACGGATGCTAGTGATGCTTCAACTCTTGACTATGATGGTGCTATTAAAATTGAAGTTCGTGGCTCTTCGTCGGCTCTGTTGGACAAAAAACAATATGCGTTTACACCCTATGATGAACTCGGAGAAAAAGTAAATGTATCGCTTCTTGATATGCCCAAAGAAAACGACTGGATTTTGAATGGGCTTGCATATGATGCTTCGTACATAAGAGATTTTATCAGTTATAAGCTTTCAAATCTAACAGGGAATTATGCGTCCAGAGGCCGTTATTGTGAAGTGGTTTTAAATGGAGATTTTCAAGGTATTTATGTGTTGCAAGAAAAACTAAAAGCAGATGACAGTCGAATTAATATTAATAAAATTAAGGAAACCCAATTAACCCTTCCTAAACTTACGGGTGGCTATATCACCAAAACGGATAAGATTGAAGGCTTAGAAAATGTTGCATCATGGTCTATGGATAACTATGGAGGGTACCAAAGTAATTTTTTACATGAGCATCCAAAATTGACAACCATTCAGCCAGAACAACATGAGTATATTAAAGGCGAATTTGAAACACTGCAAGCCAAGGTAAATGCTCCAAGCAATAGCTCCATAACAAATGGGTATCCATCGGTTATCGATATCCCTTCTTTTGTAGATTTCATTCTGCTCAACGAATTGGCTTCCAATGCGGATGGGTATGAGTTCAGCACATTTTTTCATAAAGATCGCAATGGAAAACTAAGGGCAGGGCCTATTTGGGATTTTAATTTAACCTATGGTAATGATTTATTTTTTTGGGGGTTCGACAGGAGTCTCACTGATATTTGGCAGTTTGATGATGATGGAAATGAAGGTCCTAAATTTTGGAAAGACCTCTTTGATGATGCAGTATTTAAGTGCTATTTAACGAAGCGTTGGCAAGCGCTTACAGCATCCGGTATGCCATTAAATTCAGTCGAAATTTTTGCATTTATTGATGCGACTTCCACACTGATTTCGGAAGCGGTTGAACGTCAAGAAACAGTTACAGGAACAACAGGAGAGTTTGATCAGCAGATCATTGATATAAAAGATTTTATTACTGAGCGAATCACTTGGATTTCAGGCCAACTCACAGATACAAGTTTGTGCGATGCTGTAACAACGCCGCCTTTGGTGATTTCTAAAATTAATTACAATCCTTTGGTAGATGCAGCATTGGATTCGGATGATTATGAGTTTATTGAAATAAAAAATAACAGCACATCAACTATCAATTTGACAGGTATTTATTTTGGAGGCTTAGGTTTTACTTATCAGTTTGAAAACGGCGCCACTGTTTCTGGTGGGGAGTCGATTTTTTTATCTAATAAAAGTGAATCTTTCTTGTTACGCTACGGCTTTAATTCTTTTGGAGAGTTTTCTAGAAACCTATCCAATGATAGCGAAGATTTAATCTTAAGAGATGCCTATGGGAATGTCATTGATAAAGTTAAGTATAAAGATGTATTGCCATGGCCGGTAGATGCAGATGGAAATGGTTCTTTTCTGAAACTTGTTGGTTTGGATTTAGACAATAGTTTAGCAGCAAGTTGGATAGCACGAGAGGATACAATCGGAAATCTATCTGTAAACCCCCTCCAGTTTGGAGCTTTAGTCAGTCTCTCTCCAAATCCGGTTTCAGATAAATTAAACATAAAAATCGATAAAGGAGAAATTTCTAGCATCAAACTGTGGAGTGTTCATGGGAAATTATACGATACCTATAATTTAAATAGCCAAGCGTTTGAATTGGATATGAGTCATTTTGAAGATGGACTTTACCTTCTCCAAATTCAAACCGACAGTGAAATAGTTGTTAAGAAAATTATTAAGAATTAAACACCTATTTTATATAGTATCTGAGTCCTAAAAACCCATTGCTTCCTTGGTTAGAGTAATACACATAACTGGGGTCAAATGACAATGCATTGGGGTTATTTGGAGTGGCGACTACTTGGCCGTTACTTCCAAATTCAACGTCTTTGTCAAAAGGGTCAAAAGCACGTGCAATACTGTTGGCAGCAGGTTTAAAATTGAAGATATTTTTGATGCCAGCATACACCTCAAACTCCTTAAAACTATAGGTTGCTTGTAGGTTCATTATATTGATGATTGGACTGTTTGGGTCTCTTGTGTCCAGCGCACCAAGCAACGGGAGTTTCATCGGTCCAATGACCGTTCCAGAGAGGTCAAATGTGATTTTAGGCTTGTAGATCGTATAGCTTATTCTGTAATTCCCTGAAAATTTCTCGGTCAAGAAGGGGTATTCGGTTTCGTTATTTTGAATGATTTTTGAATCTATAAATGTAGCGCCTATATTTATTTTGAGTCCGTTTGCAGACAGGCTATTGACATTTAAGGTCACGCCTTGCGTTACCGATTTGCCGTCTAAGTTGCTATAAATAATCTGGTTGGGATTGGTTTCATAGTCTGGAAGAATTCTATTTGAAAATTCAGTTTTAAATACACTGAGGTCCAAATCAAAAATAGTTCCATATTTAGAATACAGTTTTTGATTCCAATTCACATTTACATTCCATGATTTTTCGGGGAGAATGTCTTCGGTAAATACCACATCTCTAGCGCCCGTCAGAGCGGCATGGTCTTCTGTAAATACATTGACCACTCTGTATCCGGTTCCAAATCCGAGGCGAACAATGGAGCTTTCATCTTTACTCGCCCATTTATAGTTGAGTCTTGGCGTCCAAATATCTCCATAAATTGAATTTTTATCATAGCGAATACCAGAGAGGAGGGTTTGGGAATCGCTAAGTTTCCATTCGTCTTGAATAAAAACCCCTGGTAACGAAGTTATTTCTTTCTCTGCGGTCGCAGGCGTATTGTCGTCATAACTTGTATATCTATAGGTTGCACCAAACAGAAGATTGTGGTTTTTTAGTGTTTTGGAATAAACA
This sequence comes from Formosa sp. Hel1_33_131, assembly GCF_001735745.1. Taxonomy (NCBI): domain Bacteria; kingdom Pseudomonadati; phylum Bacteroidota; class Flavobacteriia; order Flavobacteriales; family Flavobacteriaceae; genus Formosa; species Formosa sp. Hel1_33_131. Next base: position 352,710 of record NZ_CP017260.1, on the reverse strand, counting down.
GCTTGGATAAAGCCAATGGTTTGCAATGCGTTGTATAAAGTGGTGCCATAAGCCGAATTTTGGTCGTGATTGTTTAGACTGTATTGGACAAACAAATTTTCTGAAACATCGTACGTCCCAAACAGTTCTATTCTACTGGTGTAAATACTTTCGCCATAAACTTGATTACCGCCTCTGTGACTTGAATTCCAGTTCATTTCACCACCCCATCTATCTTCATAAAAATAGCGAAAAGCGACATTGTTTTTTTTGGTTTTAATCTTATTAAAAATGGATATCCGATGTTGTAAGGTCAAATCGGTAAATCCATCCCCATTATTATCAATTGGGTTGGAATAGTTAAAATAATTTACACCAATCAAGCCTTGGATGGTTTTTAATTGATACTTAGCACCCAGATCTAAATTTAATTCGCCCCATGAGGTGGTATAGGTCTCGATGTTAAAGCGATGCACATTTTCGGGGAGCTTTGTGATTAAATTAATCACGCCTCCAATGGCTTCAGAGCCGTATAGGGTAGAGGCAGGGCCCTTTATCACTTCCACTTGTTTGATGAGTGATTGTGGAATTCCAGACAGTCCATAAACCGTAGAGAGCCCACTAACCAAGGGCAGTCCGTCAATCAGAACCATGGTGTTGGCACCTTCTTGTCCGTTGATGTGAATGTCTCCCGTATTGCAGATATTACAGTTTAGTTGGGGTCTGACGCCATTAATGCCTTCTATCGCCTCAAAGAAACTCGCTTTTGGAGTGGCTCTGAAAAAATCGGCGGTATAGAGTTCAATTTGAACCGCGCTTTTAAGTTTTGAAACTTGACGAAGCGTCCCAGAAATAACAACTTCGTCTAAACTGTCGTTTTCCAATACAATGGTTCCGAGGTTACGACTGTTTCCATCGACATTAATCACTTTAGGCGTATAGCCAACATAGGATATGACGAGCTTATTTTCACCTTTTTCAGACTCAATCGAAAATACACCCTCTTCATCCGTAATCGTACTTTTACTATTTGTGTTGTTGTAAACAGTAGCCCCAAAAAGTAGATTATTATTTGGGTCTTTAACAACTCCTTTTATGGTTTGTGTGAAAGCTGAATTTGTTAGCAAGAATAGAGCTAAAATTGAAAGTAGGTTTTTCATTTATTTAGATTTATTGTAAATAATAGTTTTTTGACAAAAGTATATTTGTCTTTCGATATATCCAAGCTATTTATAATAAATCTAAATAAGGTTTTTAACAGTTTGATTTTATATTGATAATAACGCACTTTTTTGGTTTTAATTATTATATACAGTTGCCCCAAAAAGTAGATTTTAATCTGGATATTTAAGGATCTCCCAAAAATATTCATGAAATTGTTGAATAAATTGAGCATATAGAGAGCCGTCCATTTTTCAGAAAAGTAAAACAAATGTTAAGCCAGCGAGACATCGATCCGCATGGCAGTCCGATTCCTGACATTGAATTTTAGGGGTGTTGTGATTTATGACATTCGTTTAAAATGCCTCCTTAATAGTTACAATAGACCCAACCAGCAAACCGTTCATTGGTGTCGTTGTTGAGTTCAAGAACATAGAAATAAGTCCCTACAGGAACCAGCGCGCCTTCTTTGGAATACCCCATCCATTTTTGGTCATTATCTCCTTGAAACACCAATACCCCAAGACGGCTGTAAATTTTCAAGACATGATTGAGATGTACGCCGTATAAATTTTGGATGTTAAAATGATCGTTAAATTGATCGTTGTTAGGAGAAAATGCTTGCGGGATTACGACTGTGCAATTCCCTGAAGTAAAGACTAGGGGTTGTATTTCATCACAATCAGAAGTTTCGATTCTTAGATAAATGATTTGTCCGTCATTTTGAATTTCAAAACCCATAAGATTTTGGATTTCATTTGTTTTATTTTGTGCCTCTAAAATGGAATTATAACAGCCTGTTATTGTAACAGATGATTGAAAATAACTACTCAGCGTTGTCAGATCAAAATTAGTTGATGTTGTAATATCGCAAACGGCTACATCGACAAGGTTTAAATTTACGGCAGCGCCTTCAATGATAATGTCCACTGAAATTAAATCTTGACTCTCACAATTATCAATAGTTTGTGTGACGAATACAGTTGTGTTTTCAGTGATTTCTGAAGTAGGAGCCAAGGGGGTTCGACCAAGATTATCGCTGTAAAATCGGATCAACTCTCCGTCTATTTGAAGTGCGTCTAAGGTTGTGGAATTACAGAACACTTGTGGAGAGTCCGCAGTAGGAGGTGCGGTGTCGCAACTACTATCAATGGAGCAGTACTCTAATATTTTCACTTGCTGTAAATTCACAGCTCCACCTGTTGCCGCCGTAAATCCCCAAAACAAGTCGGTACTTCCACTAAATAATAAGTTAGATATATCGATGGCGATAGAAAAAATTTGAACACCCTGAAAAACCAATGTCAACAATTGTTCAGGTGCATTCCATTGTATTTCTAAGGCATGCCACTGTCCATCCTCTAAATTTGGGACTGCTGTAAAAGGTGTGAATTCACTGTGGGCAGCGAGACTGCCAGTGAGGCCATTTTTCACCAATGCAATGTGATCCATTGTCGTAGGATCATTAGAGTTAAACCAAGTATCAAATTCAATGGCTAAAGAAGGGCTTATGCCTTGATAGCCAATTCCACCCCCTGAACTTCCTTGATCACTCGATAAGGGTTGTATGACAAAAGCGATGCCATCGGCTCCAGAGCTGTCGATCGTTCCAAAATTAAGTTCTGCTTCTAATGTGAAATCGTATGTAAAATCTACCAAATTTTGAGACCACAGAAATCCCCCTTGATTATTTAATTCTTCAGTGAGCGTCACGATCTCATCATTGAGCAGTTGTGCAGTTCCATTCAAGACAAAATCATCTGGATTAAATTCAAAACAAGAACCTGTTTGAGAATAGTTAGAGTAAGAAATGATTAAAAGGCATAGAAAAATTGATATGCGACTCATAGTGCTTCGTTAAATTGGTTGGAGCAAACTTATAGCTTTTATTCCTATTTTAAAGAAGATTAGCGTGCTTATATAAGAAGTGTTAGGAATTCATTTATAGGATTGTTTAGAGAAGTACAATTCCTGTTTTCATCAAAATTATAGTTATTTCTCAAATAAAATTGAGATCAATCTAGGGAGTCCATTTGGACTTGTATCATCAAACCATTCCTTTATTTCCACCAATTTCAATCCATTGTTATTAGCACAATCAATATATTCCGAAATATGATGCGTATATACTTCTAATTCCTGCGTTCCGTTTTCAGTTTCATATTGTGCTTTACTTCCTGAATATTGCTTAAAAGGATGTAATTCACTTATAAAAAATAAGCCATTTTTTTTTAACTTCAGATTCCCTTGCTCAAAAATATGATTTAAATCCTCTATATGTTCTAGAGTTAAACTACTAGTTATTAAATCTGCAAAATGGTTTTCAACTTCCCAGTCTTCATTTAAATCCGCTTTTTTAAAAACCACTTTTTTGTTTGAGATTTTTTCTTTGGCCTTGTTGAGCATCTCTTGAGAAAAATCCAGTCCAATTATTTGTGTTGCTTTTTCCAATAACCAGCTTGTGTTTTTACCTGTTCCACAACCTAATTCTAATACATTTTTAAACTCGAATTTACTTAAAGTTTCGATAGTTGATTTCTTATCTAAATCTCTTGTTCGATTTTTATTTATATCATATTGATGAGCCCAAATATTGTAAGCTTTTTCTACACTCATTTGTTTTTTTTATTTTCTTTTTAAGTCCAAATGGTTGATGAAAAAATCTTTTTTGGAAACGTTTTCTTCGAAAAACTTTAAAAGTTCAGATGCCGATTCAAATTCTTTTTCATGTAGTTTGTCATTAACTTCGGAAAAAGTGAGCGTATTTCCTTTGATATTGAAGCCATAAAAAACATTTTTAATGGTATCATTGGATTCTGTTTTAAGATTCATAATGCTAAAGCCATTAATGGTTCTAGAGAAACCAATTAATTCTTCATCAATTTTAGTTTTTTCGATAATTTGCAATCGATAAGATTCCTCGCTGTTTTTTATAATATTAATCCGATCGTCACTATTTTCTACAGAGATCCATTCTCCGATGAGTTCTGGTATTATTTTTTCATCATTGGGAAGCGCAAATTGAGATTCTAAGGCGCAACTCACCATTATAAATAAAATTAAAATTCCGGTAATTCTCTGTTTGTATGTCTTCATTTTTTAAATATTTTAAAACCTTAGTTTATGTGAATTTTATAATGGACTATCCTAAATTAATTTAGTGGTCAAGGGGTTCTTTTTGCAACTCTACAATCACTTCATTTTTTCGATTAAAAAATTCGTAGGGTGCATTGTATCCCAAAAAGTAAAATCTGTTTGTGAAAGCGATGCCTTCATTATCCAGCGCCGTGATTAATTTCTGTTTGTACGTTTCAATTTTTTCATCGTCTGCCCATCCGTTAAATGCTATGGCGGCAACCGTTTTTGCAGGTTCTTCCCTAAATTTTATTTGTGATTGGTTGGGTTGAGGAAGTGTTTGTTTGTCAAATTTCTTTGGAACCATAAATAGCATCGTCATAGAATCTTCTAATGACATGGCAACAGGGGAGGTCATCGCTATTTTTTCGTTCCGATCGTTACCTCCAAAAATATACCCTGCTAAAATGGAGAAACCCTTACTTGAGGATTCCTTATAGTTTTTGGTAGAGAGTTTTACGGAAGTAAATAAAGTGGCATCATACGTGCGTATTTCAAAGCCGTCATATTTTTTAGTGACTTTATAAGGATATGTTTCAATATTCCGTTGGCTATTTAAAGCAAAAAGCTGTATGATGACAAAAGCGAGGAGAACGATTCCAAGTAAAATTGATATTATTTTCATTTTTATGTTTAAGTGTTTAATAGATAATTATCATTGTTTTGATTAAATCTATTATTTAAACAATAAACAAAAAATATTCTTTAGAATAAAATTTTATTTTAAAGAATACTGTTTGGCAGGCAAAGGGAATGAAGTTGAACTATTAAGGAGAAATTTAATCGATTTAGATAATTTTATTATGTAATGTTTGCGTTACATTTAAAATTAAAAATTATGGATCAAAATTTTATTATACCAATTCTTGGAATATTAACAGGAATAATTGTTCCAATCCCAGTCTTTGTATGGAAGTATTATGAAGGCAAGGGAAAAAGAGAAACCGTACTAGAAATATCTAAATACTTAGATGATCCTGCTAAATTAGAGGACTTGTTCAAATTGCCTTAATTTTTTTTTGATAATAATTATGAAGCTATCTTAAAAGGCTTTGCTTTATCAATCTGATACTGAAATAAACCTGCCTACCGTCAGGCAGGTTCAGAATTCCTTCTAGTTTTGACTGGTTTCCCAATTTTATCTTCAATTTTTTTTAAAAAATATATGTAATAAGTTTTATTTTATGAACCAACTATGGATCAAATAGAAGCCAAATTTATATTAAATTTAGAAATTTAATATTAGTGAGTAATCACAACGATTAATTTTTATTTAACACAACCAATTTTAACTTATGATACGATTTATTTTCACATTCATGACTGGCACTCTAGTGTGTTTCAGTCAATCTCTCACTGTTTTTGACGGCAGTTCCATTAGCATTAGTCCCAATAGTTCTGTTTCAGTAGATGGTTTGGAACTGGCTCCTAGCGAAGCCTATACCTTTTCAGGACCGAATGCTATTGAACGTTCCAATTCACCCGTTGAGGTGGGCGAAAGTACAAGTATTAATAGAGTATATCAACTATCCGCTGAACTATCAGACTATAAAGGAATACTCAACTTTAGTTATTTAGAAAGTGAACTCAACTTCATAGCCGAAGGTGATTTGGTCTTAGAAGTACTGGACACGAACGGAGTTTGGATAAATGTTGAGCCAGTGCTTGATGCGGTAAATAACAACCTGAGTTACGACTTTACAGAATTTATTGGCTTTACGTCTGTCACGGCTAGTGACGTATCGGCAACGCTTACGGTCAAGCCAGTTACATTTGATGGTTATGTACGCGTCTATCCAAATCCTACAACAGATTTTTTGCACATTGTTTCCAACACGGTCCAAAAAGCCACACTCTTTAATATAGCAGGTCAAAAAATATTAGAAACCACCGCCGCTACTGAGTTGGATGTTATCAACCTCCCTTCAGGTGTTTATTTATTAAACTTACAAAACAGTCAAAACCAAATTTCAACTTTTAAAATCATAAAAAACTAAGATGAAAAAAATTACAATAATAGCCCTCATGCTGTTCACAGCATTGGGCTACGCACAAGTAGGTGTCAACACCAATACACCTGATGCGTCTTCAGCATTAGAAATTGAATCTACTACAGGCGGAATTTTAATTCCAAGACTCACACAGACGCAGCGAGATGCCATTACTGCACCCGCAACAGGTTTAATGATTTATCAAACCAATCAATCCACCGGCTTTTATTTTTTTGATGGAACGGTTTGGACAAAGATTAATGGTGTCGCAGGTCCACAAGGCGAAGCAGGTTCACAAGGAATTCAGGGTATTCAAGGGGATATAGGATTGACCGGAGCTACGGGTCCTTCAGGGGCAAATGGATCAAATGGTTCAGCAGGAGTTCAAGGTCCACAAGGCGAAGCAGGTCCACAAGGAATTCAGGGTCTTCAAGGAGATATAGGATTGACCGGAGCTACGGGTCCTTCAGGAGCAAATGGAGTAAATGGATCAAATGGTTCAGCAGGAGTTCAAGGTCCACAAGGTGAGACAGGTTCACAAGGAATTCAGGGTATTCAAGGGGATATAGGATTGACAGGTGCTACGGGTCCTTCAGGGGCAAATGGAGTAAATGGATCAAATGGTTTAGCAGGAGCTCAAGGTCCACAAGGCGAATCAGGTTTACAAGGAATTCAGGGTACACAAGGAGATATAGGATTGACAGGTGCTACGGGTCCTTCAGGAGCAAATGGAGTAAATGGATCAAATGGTTTAGCAGGAGCTCAAGGTCCACAAGGCGAAGCAGGTTTACAAGGAATTCAGGGTATTCAAGGGGATATAGGATTGACAGGTGCTACGGGTCTTTCAGGGGCAAATGGAGCACAAGGCGAAGCAGGTTCACAAGGAATTCAGGGTATTCAAGGGGATATAGGATTGACCGGAGCTACGGGTCCTTCAGGGGCAAATGGAGTAAATGGTTCAGCTGGAGCTCAAGGTCCACAAGGAATACAAGGAGATACAGGTGCTTCAGGTACCAATGGTGCAGATGGTGCTCAAGGTCCACAAGGAGAACCGGCCTCTGTAATGGATCAAGGCTATGTTAATGTAGTAAATTGTACTATTCCGGGTGCTACTGCATATAATTCAGATGTTGGCGATAATGTTGTTTGTACTCCATATTTAACAATTAACGGTTCAGAACAATTCCTTATCACTAATGAATTAGTTTGTCCCGATAATTCAGAGGGAGTTACAACTAACATTGAGTATTGGATTTCATTTGAAGTTTCACAGCCTTTAATGCCATATTTACTCCACTTCGAACCTTTTGCAAACAATAGTTTTTGTGGAAATGTAGGAGGTGATTTCAGAGAAATCTACAAAGTGAGTTCTTCTACATTTAATTCAAATTCAAATTTAGGAGATTTAATTTACAATAGTCAATCACAAGGTTCTCCAATACCAAAATTAATATTTTCACCAGGGTTTACATACACAATTAGAGCAGGTGGATTTAACAGTTATAACACTCGTACTACAAGTGTTACAAATTACACTATTAATGAGACTCTTTTCAATAATGTTAAATTTTATTCAAGTTCTCCTGATTCTTTTGTTTTAAATGAAGCAACAGATCAGTGGGCTTTATTGCATAATACTGGGGAATCTTATGTAAATGGGAATATTCTAACTGTTTTTACAGAATGGGAATTAAGATGGGAAAATAATTAAGAAATGATGAAGTTAATTTTACAATTAATTATTCCTTTGTCTAACAAGCTCAGATAATTTGGATTGATGAACCTACGACATCTACAAAAGCCAAGGTAATTCTTACAATTCAGTTGGTAGAATTTGGTAGTTAATATCTAGTTAAAAAAATATTCCCAAAAATAAAAAGCTATTCTTGGGAATAATACCGTGGAGCAAAGAGCCTAAAGTCGAACTATTTTGGTGAGGATTTAAAAGAATTGAATCGTTTGATATGAATGTGCATCATCGGTCTAGTATAAGAATAGTAGCGGATTTTAACTCCTTACTTTTTCGTTTAAAGAAACCTTTTTCTATATTTATTTGCTTCTAATTTAATTACTAAACCGCTACTGTTTTTATACATCCTGAGTTTACAAAATTATTTAGTTGTTTGAATCCTCTATGTAAGTCTTAAAAGAGGTTTTAATATTCTACAATCATTTTTAGTGTAGTTATTCCCAAAAAATCTGATTTATAAAACACTACTTGGAGTATGCTCTAGAACTGAGCTTTTATTTTTAAGAAAAAAATATAAAATTTAAATTTTTAGCATTCCAACTCCCTTTTCACTCCTTAGATTGTTTAGCAACCACTATTTTATAAATCGGTTAAAATGGAACTCTTGTCTAAGACAGCTTTCCTTGTTAATCAATAATTAATATTAAATTAATAGTAATAATGTATAATTGATAGAAATTATAATAAATAAAACTATAATCATCAAAATTTACCAATTATGAATAAAACTACACTAACCACACTACTACTAACTATTTTTTTTAGCTTAAACTTAGTGGCTCAAGACATCATTTACGTGGCATCTACAGCTGTTGGTAATATGGATGGTACTAGTGCATCAAATGCATATGGCAACTTTGGAACTGCACTAGGGCAAATAAACTCTGAAGGAGATAAACTTGTAATTATAGGAACAATTACTTCCGATGGAGCTAATTTAACAACAAAGAATTTTGCCTTTACAATAGAAGGCCTGGATGCTAACTCAATTATAACTGGAGCTAGTGGAAATAAGAGGCTATTTACGATAAACGGAGCAACATCGGCAAATGTGACTTTTAAAGATCTTACATTTTCAGGCAATAGTACAACCCTTGCAGGTGGTAGTGTACTTTTTAATAATATTGCTGGAGCTACAGTAACCTTCAACAATTGTAACTTAACAGGTAACTCTGTAACTAATGGAGCTGGTGGTGGCGCCCTATTTTTTGCCAATGGAAATTTGAATATAATAGACAGCTCATTTGAAAATAACACTTCTTCAGATGAAGCAGGTGCTATTTTTGGTCAATCAGGGACAATTACAATCACTAATTCACTTTTTAAAACTAATTCTGCAGCTACAAAAGGAGGTGCTTTGTATGCTAATTCAGCAAATTTCACCATAACAGGTTCTACTTTTTATGACAATGAAACAACTAATGCAACTTCTGCTGGTGGCTCTGTTTTATATGTTGCACAAGCTGCTAGTACTAATAGTATCACAAACTGTACGTTTTTTCAAAATACAACTGGTAGTGCTAACCAAGACTATGGAACCATAAGAACAGATAACGGAAATACTACAGTTAGCAATAGCTTGTTTTATGATAATAAAACGAATAATGGTACCGGTGGACCATCAGATTGGGGTGGAGGTTCTAATGGAACACAAACTTTTGAGACTTCTATCGCACAATGGATTACTACTAATATAGATAATCAAGATGAAGGTACTGGTTCTATAACAGGAATTAAAGGAAATTTAGGTACTCCAGCAAATCTTATAGCGTCTAACTTGACATTTAATCCCACTACTGGGAAAGTTGAATATGACGCAGTAAATGTAGGGGAAGATAGTCCAATAGATTTTGGATCTGACAGTAATGATGTTGGGGCATGGGACTCTGGACTCACATTGTTGTCATCAGACACAACACTACCAGTCATTACTCTAAATGGTGACCCTACAGTAACAGTTGAGGTAGGTACGTCTTATACAGATGCAGGTGCAACTGCGAGTGATAATATTGATGGGGATATTACTAACAATATAACTACTGTAAATAATGTAGATACTGCTGTCGTTGCAAGCTACACCTTGACTTACAATGTTTCGGATGCTTCAGGCAATGCCGCCATAGAAGTTACAAGAACGGTTAATGTCGTAGACACTAGCGGTCCAGACACTTATTTCGTTAAAGTTGGAGGAAACAACAATGGCGGTTTGTCTGAAGAGAATGCTTTTACAACTGTAAACAATGCTGTTGTAGCTGCTTCAGATGGCGATACCATTATTATTGTAGGGGCTATCAATCAAACAGGTCAAGTTGGGGTAGGAAAATCGATTTCTTTTGTTGGGCAAACTAATGCAACGATTACAGGTGCGAGTGCTAGAATGTATGTTATAAATACAGCAGGCAAGACAATTTCATTCACAAATATTACATTTCAAGATGCGACTACTTCAAACCCAGGTGCTGTTATTACGATAACTCAAAACTCAGATTTAACATTAACGGGGTGTGTTTTTAAAAATAATGTTTCGACTGCTAATAATGGTGGTGCTATTTTAGCAGGTGGTACTGGAGTTTTAACAATTACCAATTCTTTATTTGATGGAAATAGCGCCAATAGAGGAGGTGCAGTCGCTATAACAACTGTGGGAAGGCAATTAATTGTTACAGGATCTACTTTTGTAAATAATACGGCAACGGGTGTTGATGGTGGAGCATTATACTTAGCCGCTAATAACAGTCTAAGTAGTATTACGAATACTACGATCTTTAATAATCAAGTCAATAATACACAAGATCAATCCAAAGGAGCTGGTGTTAGAATAGAAGGAACAAGACCTTTTACAATACAAAACTCTTTAATTTATGGAAATTTTGTAACCAATGGCACAACTGATTTACCCTCTGATATTGGCGTTGTTGCTAATGTTGAATTAAATTTAATTAATTCGTTATCTAAAAAAATTACACCAAACCTTGCTGCAAACGATTCTTTTACGACTTCAGTAATCGCGGCAGATTTAACAGCTTCCAATCTAAGTTTCGACTTATTAACTGGGAACGTAATATATGATGCTGTTGCTCAAGGAACAGATAGTCCAATTGATTTTGGTTCGGATGGCGAGGATGCAGGCTCCTGGAATTCTGGGCTTAATTTTTTAGACTCAATAATACCAGTCATTACTCTACAAGGCGAACCTACAGTTACAGTGGAGGTTGGAACATCTTATACAGATGCAGGTGCAACTGCGAGTGATAATATTGATGGGGATATTACAAGCAATATAACTACTGTAAATAATGTAGATACTACTGTCGTTGCAAGCTACACCGTGACTTACAATGTTTCGGATGCTTCAGGCAATTCCGCTACAGAAGTTACAAGAACAGTTAATGTCGTAGACACTAGCATTCCAGTCATTACTTTAACAGGCGAAGGGATTGTAACTATTGAAGTTGGAACTACATACACAGATGGTGGCGCAACAGCCACAGATAATTATGATGATGATACAACATTAACTGCGAGTATCGTCACTGATGTAAGTACTGTAGATACTCAAACTGTTGGTTCTTATACTGTTTCTTATAACGTAAGTGATGTTGCTACCAATGCCGCCATAGAAGTTACAAGAACAGTTAATGTCGTAGACACTACAGTGCCCGTAATTACGCTTACAGGCGAAGCAATCGTAACTATTGAAGTTGGAACTACCTACGCAGATGGTGGTGCTACAGCTACCGACAACTATGATGATGATACCGCATTAAGCTCTAATATAATTACTGTAAATAATGTAGATACTGATGTCGTTGCAAGCTACACCGTGACTTACAATGTTTCGGATGCTTCTAGCAATGCCGCTATAGAAGTTACAAGAACAGTTAATGTCGTAGACACTAGCATTCCAGTCATTACTTTAACAGGCGAAGGGATTGTAACTATTGAAGTTGGAACTACCTACGCAGATGCCGGTGCTACAGCTACCGACAACTATGATGATGATACCGCATTAAGCTCTAATATAATTACTGTAAATAATGTAGATACTGATGTCGTTGCAAGCTACACCGTGACTTACAATGTTTCGGATGCTTCTAGCAATGCCGCTACAGAAGTTACAAGAACGGTTAATGTCGTAGACACTAGCATTCCAGTCATTACTTTAACAGGCGAAGGGACTGTAACTATTGAAGTTGGAACTACCTACGCAGATGCCGGTGCTACAGCAACGGACAACTATGATGATGATACCGCATTAAGCTCTAATATAATTACTGTAAATAATGTAGATACTGATGTCGTTGCAAGCTACACCGTGACTTACAATGTTTCGGATGCTTCTAGCAATGCCGCTATAGAAGTTACAAGAACGGTTAATGTCGTAGACACTAGCATTCCAGTCATTACTTTAACAGGCGAAGGGACTGTAACTATTGAAGTTGGAACTGCATACGCAGATGCCGGTGCTACAGCTACCGACAACTATGATGATGATACCGCATTAAGCTCTAATATAATTACTGTAAATAATGTAGATACTGATGTCGTTGCAAGCTACACCGTGACTTACAATGTTTCGGATGCTTCTAGCAATGCCGCTATAGAAGTTACAAGAACGGTTAATGTCGTAGATACAACAGTGCCCGTCATTACACTTACAGGCGAAGGGATCGTAACTATTGAAGTTGGATCTACATACGCAGATGGTGGCGCAACAGCTACAGATAATTATGATGATGATACTGTATTAACCTCTAATATCACAACTGATGTTAGTGATGTAGACACTCAGACCGTTGGTTCTTATACTGTTTCTTATAACGTAAGTGATGTTGCTGGCAATGCCGCCACAGAAGTTACAAGAACGGTTATTGTGGAAGACTCTAGTTTATCTTCTTATGATGGAGACAACGAAAACCTGAAGTTTATTATGTATCCAAACCCTACGTCTGATAAGTTACATATTAAAGGTTTAAATAATTATGATTTAAAAGTATATAATAGATTGGGGCAAATTATTTTAAAAGCCAATAACACACATGCCATTGACGTAAGCTCTTTGTCTGTAGGTATTTACCTTATTGAGGTTTCAGATGGTGTTAAATCATCAACGAAAAGGTTTGTTAAATACTAAATGAGAAAAACACTCTTATTTTAGCTTTTTTAATCTTCACTTTTACAGAAGATGAAGTCCATTTTTATATCCGTAACAGCCTATACTAACTCTATAGGCTGTTGCAGTTATAACAAAAAAACCCTCAATTAAGAAGGGTTTTCAGGGTGGAGGCAAAGTGCCTAAACTCGAACTATTTTGAAGGAAATTTGTTTGAAATTAATTCTTACCCTTGAGCATTTTTGCCGTTGCGACCGTTCTAAACCCCATATGATCTGATCCAGAATCTGAGCTTACTCCCATTTTTGCAGAAATTCTAAAGCTGGCACAGTAAGAAGCATGGCATAAAAATGAACCGCCTTTCATTACATATTCTATTTGGTAAGGATTATTTGGACTGTAAGATTTTTTCGCTCCTGTTGGATTGACAAGACCTTTAGAATTGTCTATTTCTTTATAATGATTAACATTAAATAAATCTCCGGTGATTTCCCATACATTCCCTAACATATCATAAAGCCCGATACTGTTTGGTGGATAAGATTTTACGTCAGCAATAAATTCAAACCCATCAATACTTTCATTTTTAACAGGGAAAATTCCTTGCCAAGTATTAGCATTTGCATTTAAAACCGAAGGATTATTTCCCCAAGTATAAATAGCGTCGTCAGTCTTTCCCTGAGCTGCGGCTTCCCATTCAGCTTCTGTTGGTAAACGTCTGTTGGCCCATTTACAATACTCTACTGCGTCTTCATAAGCAATATGAACGACAGGATGGTTATCTTTTCCATCTATAGAAGAATTTGGTCCCTCTGGATGTTGCCAATTAGCACCAATTTTCCAAGTCCACCATTGCTGGTAATTATTCATATTAGCTACAGCGTTTATGTTTTTATTAAAGATGAGGCTACCAGGTTGAAGAATAGAATCATGTGGTTTTTCAGTGCCAGGAGGTAACTGCTTTTTCATTTCTTCCCAATCTATTTTTCTTTCTGCTATGGTGGTATATTGTGTAGCTTTCACAAAATTTTTAAACTGTCCATTTGTGACCTCGGTAATGTCTATAAAAAAACCATCTACAGTAACTTTGTGGGCCGGTTTTTCTCTTTCCATTGCAAATTTATCTAAAGGTTTTGCGCCTTGTAAAAAGGTTTTTCCTTCTACCCAAACCATTCCTTTGGGGGCAGTCATTGTATTCTCAGTATTTTTTGATCCTTTTTCATCACAAGATGATAATAAGATCAAATAAAAGAAGAAAAATAATGTGATTACATTTTTGGTCATGAGTTTTAATTTATTTTATCAATAGTACTTAATTTAAACGAAATAGTCCAATTATTTTGGATGATATTAAGGATAATTTTATTTGGAGTATCGAAGTCTCCTCAAGTGTTTGTTTTTTAATTTATTTTTATGCTTCAATGGTAAGCGTATTTCCGTTATCTTTAGCAGAATCCCCACGTTTAATCTTTTAAAAATTCCTTTAGCTGCGCTGCTGCTATGTTGTGTTTTAGAGTCGGTTTATCTCAATAACGTTTCATATTAAGTAAATATTAATTTTAAATTAATGAATATGTGTTCATTTGTGTTTTTATTAGAAACCTCTCTGTAAAGAATTATTAAAATATAAATTATGAAAAAAAGTGCTTATTTGAAGATGACTACAATTTGTTTTCTAATTTTCGTATCAAACTCCATACAGGCACAATACGAATCCTCTATCCTTTTCCACAATAACTCTGATCAATTGGTGTATGTCTCCGATACTGATGGGAACCACATTCCAGATTTCAGTTATGTAGGTTATAAAAATGGTGAAGAAGCGTTGCCAAACGTAGCAGTCGTAAGACAAATAAGCCCTGTGGCTGGAGATAATACAGCACATATTCAAGCAGCAATTGACGAAGTAGAAGCATTATCACTAAATGCTAATGGACATAGAGGAACATTGTTATTATCACCAGGAGAATATTCTGTTAGTGGTGAACTCATCATAAACAGTAGCGGCGTTGTACTTCGGGGTTCTGGCGATGGTGAAGATGCAGCATTAAATACAATTATTATAGGCGCAGGGAACATTCCAGACGAAAGAACACTAATTAGAATTGGTACGAATAACAAAAGTGGTTTCGGAGGACAGGTTGCAGGAACTCGACAAGATATTGTGAGCCCTTATATTCCAGCGGGTAGCAGAACGATTGAAGTTGCAGATGCATCCGTTTATAATATTGGTGATAATATCATCATCAAACATCCGAGCACAGCAGCATGGATAGAAGCCGTAGATAATGGGGGTGTAGGCACTGACGCTCCGTGGGAACCCAATACAATAAATTTAGTTTTCAATAGACATATTACGAATATAGAAGGCAACAAAATTCAGGTGGCAACTCCTATTTATGATGTATTAGACCGGTCTTTATCGCAATCCTATGTATATACCTACAATGGGAACAGTCAATTAAAAGAGTGTGGTATTGAAAACCTACGGATATTTGTAGAATCTTCAGGAGTTACAGGTAGAGACCATGTCAAAGTAGGCATTAACATGATTGGTGTCGATAATTCTTGGGTTCAAGGCGTCACCATTTTAAGAGTGAGTGACCAAGGCGTTAAATTCGATGAGGCAACGCGTTGTTCTGTAATAGATACCAAAGTACTCGATATGCACGGTCCAATTTCTGGGGGATGGAGATACAATTTCGAAGTAACGGACTTTTGTAACAATATTCTTTTTGAAAATTGTGTCGCATCTAATGGCAGGCATACCTTTGTTGCCAATGGAGCCAGTGATGTGAATGGAATTGTGTTTACAAATTGCTCCTCTTCGGGAGATTACACGCGTTCTGAGTCGCATAGACGTTGGGGGCAAGGCATACTTTGGGATAATATTACTTGGACAAATACCAATACAACTGGTGGTATTTTAGGCTTGCACAATAGAGGGAGTTATGGAACGGGGCATGGTTGGACAGTCACGAACGGTGTGGCTTGGAATATTGATGCACCTTCTAATCAAATCGCAATTCAAAAACCACCTATTGGTCAAAATTATGCTGTTGGTTGTGATGCCACTGTTAATGGAGATGGTCCTTTTGATCATCCAGCAGGATACATTGAAGGAACTGGAGAAGACCTTTTAATACAATCTTTATATTTAGCACAACTTGAAGATAGAACGACACATGGTATATTACCAGATACACCAGGAAGACTATTCCCTTATAATTATGTATTTACAGATTCTGAACATTATTTAGAGCTGACATGGCATGATGTATCTATGGAAGAAGACAACTATATTTTAGAACGCTCACCAGATGGAGTAAACTTTCAGACCATAGCAACACTTCCTGCAGATACAGAAACATATACAGATACAGATTTACAGCAAGCGAACTATTTTTACAGGTTAAAAGCCACAAACACAATAGGGACTTCTCCAGCGTCTAATACAATACAAACCAATGATTTTTATGCTGAAACATATAACATTTACTATGTAAAAGTAGATGGAGATGGCTCGGATGGTTTAACAGAGGCTACAGCTTTTACAACCATAAACACTGCGGTTCAAACAGCCTCTAATGGGGATACAATCATCTTAGTTGGAGCACTTAATCAATCTGGAGTATTAGAAATTGATAAATCATTATCTTTTAAGGGGCAATCAGATGCTGTGGTTACCGCGACTGATAGAATGTTCAATATTTCTGCTGGGGGACTTAGTATTTCTTTTGAAGACATCACATTTCAAAACGTAACTACTACTTTACAGGGGGCTGTTTTTAATTTAACACAAGCTTCCGATTTAATAATTACAGATTGTGTTTTTGAAAACAATACATCTTCTGCTAATGGAGGTGCTATTTTAGCGGGGAGTACGGGTACATTAACCATTTCAGGCTCTCTTTTTAACAACAACTCAGGGAGTAGAGGCGGTGCAATTGCTGTGACAACAATAGGCAGACAATTAGTGATGAGCAACTGTACTTTTGTAAATAATATAGCGACAGGAAATGACGGAGGAGCTATATATTTAGGAGGTGCCAATGAGAATAGTAGTATTACAAACACGACTATTTTTAATAATACGGTCATAAATGCTACATTAAATCAATCTAAAGGCGGTGGAATACGATTAGAAGGGGATAGACCATTCACAATTTCGAATTCTTTGATCTATGGTAACTTTGTAGATAATGGAAGTGAAACAGCTGTTTCAAATATAGGTGTGACTCCAAATACAGTAGTTAGTTTAACAAATTCAATTACCAATAACATACAACCAGCTTTAGATGCAGCTTCAGGAGATGTATTTGCAACCTCTATAATTGATGCAGATTTATCAGCATCAAATTTAATGTTTAACGCAGCTACAGGCTTTGTTGAATATAGTGCTGTAGCTTCTACCGAAAATAGTCCTATTGATTTCGGATCTGATGGCAACGATGCTGGATCGTGGGACTCTGGACTCGTATTATCATTAGACGGTATGTTAAAATCAAAAGTGTCAATTTATGTTAACCACACTTTTAAAACCATCGAAATAAACCATGACTTGGATGAACCTTTATCTGTGGAATTATTTAATATTTTAGGGTCGAGAATTATGGATGTTAAAAATAGTGCTAAAACGCAATCGTTAGATGTAAGTTCTCTAAAAACAGGCGTTTATATTTTATTAGGAAAATCCTCAGGAACATCTTTTTCTAAAAAAATACTTATATATTAATTGTCAGCAGATGGCTTTAACGTTTTGAATAAGCGCCTGCTTTAATAGCGTTTATTTTGAGCTTAGTTTCTTTAAAGCTTTATCAGGGAAATCAGTGATTATCCCATCCAATCCAAGATCAATTAATCGTTGCATTTCATCTTCTTTATTTACAGTCCATTTCCACACTTCAATAGCGTTTTCGTGCGCAAAATTTAGAGACTCTTTTGTAATCGTAGTTTCAGGCCCCACTCCAATAGCATTCGATTCAATAATTTTAGCATACTCTAGGGTCATGTTATCTGCTTTATTAATGAGCCAAAGGATTGAAATATCCGTATCCAGTTGTCTTATTTTAGCCAATACGGGGTACTTAAAAGAAAATATAATTACATCCTCTTTGACTCCAAGGTCATTTACAATTTTAAGAACTTCTTTCTCTGTCCCAAAAACCTTTATTTCAATACAGACCTTAATCTTCCCTTTTGCCAATGCAAGGGCCTCTCTTAAAGTTGGAATCTTTTCATTTTTGTATATATCACCAAATTTACGACTGTAACCAACGTTAACAGCCCTTAAGTCACTATAATTTAGTTCGGCAATTTCCCCTTTAAAACCATTGGAACTCGTCTCATCTACAGATGAATTGTGAATAACAACAATTGAATCATTCTTTGTTTTATGAACATCCAACTCGAAATAATCCGCTTTACAGTCAATAGCCTTTTGAAATGCAATAAGCGTGTTCTCAGGAGCTATCCCTGAAAATCCGCGATGCGCAATTATTTTTGTTTGCGCATTCGTTAGCATGCTACTTAAAACGAATATTAATATTAATATTAATCTAGTTGCTAAAATCATACGTTATTATTTACTTGCTATTGCGTTTTAACCAATTCCTATACTGTTTTTCTAATTCGATAACTTTTTCTGGATATTTTTTGGCGAGATTTGTAGTCTCACCAATATCATCATCAAGATTTACCAAGAATCTTTTTTCTTTTAATTTATATGTTTTCTTGCTCGTATCTCTGGGATTTCCTAATAATTTCCAGTGACCTTTACGAGCCACCCACATATCTTGATATTCCCAACAATAGCCTTCTGTATGCCGAGTTTTTTCTTTTTCATTATGGATGATGGAGACGAGGCTTTTACCATCCAAATCTTGTGAATCAAGTTTAATTCCACATAATTCTGCGAGTGTTGGCATCCAATCTGAATTCACGCCAAACTGATTTCTAATGGCACCTTTTTGTATTTTATTTGGCCAAGTGATGGCTGCAGGAACTCTAATACCCCCTTCAAACAAACTCGATTTTGCACCTCTATAAGGCCCTGAATTTCCACCACCAAAATGCGCACGTTGTTCTGTTGAATGGCCATTATCCGACTGAAACACAATAATAGTATTGTCTTTGATTTCTAATTCATCTAGTTTTTTAAGTAGTGCACCAATTCTATCATCCAAAGTTGAAATAAATGCAGCATATAAATTTCGGGGATATGAAACCCCTTTATCATTATAATAGTCTAACCATTTAGCATCTCCCTGATAGGGGTAATGCGGCATATTCACAGCAAAATACATAAAGAAAGGATTCTTTTTATTTTCTTCAATAAAAGTAGAAGCTTCATTGACCATTAAATCAGGAAAAAACTGTCCATCATAATAGACTTCTTTTCCGTTTCTGAATAAATCGTGTCTGTTAGGACCATTCCAATAAAAGAAATGCGAATAATTATCTATACAGCCTACCATGTGTCCAAACGAATGGTCAAACCCTTGAGCATTTGGAGTCATTTCTGGAGCATCTCCCAAATGCCATTTTCCAATATGTGCGGTGGCATAGCCTGCATCTTTAAACATTTCTGCCATGGTATATTCTGTTCCAGGAAGTCCCTTTTTTACTTTTGAATCTGGCACAGCATTCCCCGATAAACCTGCTCTTTGAGGTGTTTTACCTGTTAATAAAGAAGCTCTAGAAGGCGAACAAACAGGGGATGCATAAAATTGATTAAAACGAGTTCCATTTTCTATAATATAATCCATATTTGGCGTGACCAAATCTTTTGCTCCATACGAATTCACATCCATAGAGCCTTGATCATCTGTTAAAATAAAAATAACATTTGGTCTTTGATTTTTTTCTAATAGCTGTTGATTTCCAACCTTTGATTTCAATGAAGAGCATCCCCAAAAGAGAAAACTAATAGATAAAAAAAGGATGGTTTTACGTTTCATTTGAGCTTAAATATTTATTAATTTTATTTTTTTCTACTTAAAGAAAATGGCAGGTTTTCGGCTTTACTTCCCCAAATTTTATTTGGAGTATTAGAGATTTCAAATTCTAAATGACCTCCTTTTTGAATATCGCTACATTTAATAAAACTGTTTTGATAATCAGAATTATTTAAACGTGCAGACTGAATATAAAAGTTGTTTTTAGAATTGTTTTTTGCTTCAATTGTAAAGGTATTTCCGTTTCTTAAATTTAATGTAGCTTTTTTAAATAACGGACTTCCAATAATAAATTCATCAGTCACAGGCGTTACAGAATAGAACCCTAATGCACTAAAAACATACCAAGCTGAGGTTTGTCCATTATCTTCATCTCCACAATAACCATCTGGAGTTGGTGTGTATAATTTGGTTAAAACGGTTCTAATTTTATCTTGGGATTTGTATGGAACACCTGCATAATTATACAAATAAATCATATGTTGTATGGGTTGATTTCCGTGCGCATAATTGCCCATATTTGCAACTTCCATTTCTCTAATTTCGTGAATTACTTTTCCGTAATAGGAGGCATCATATTTTGGAGGCATTGTAAAAACCCCATCCAATTGTTTGATGAAATTATCTTTTCCACCCATTAAGTTGATCAATCCATCGATGTCTTGAAAAACAGACCAAGTATAATGTAAACTGTTTCCTTCTGTAAAAGCACCCCCCCATTTTAATGGATCAAAAGGACTTTGAAACGTACCGTCTTCATTTTTTCCTCGCATTAAATTTGTTGAGGGATCAAATACATTTTTATAACGATACGATTGCTCATAATACTTTTTAGCAATTTTGTTTTTTCCCATTTTTTCTGCCATTTGCCCAATTGTAAAATCGGCATAGGCATATTCCAAGGTTTTGGCAGCATTCTCTCTAATATTTACATCAAAAGGGACATAGCCTAAAGTATTGTAATAATTTAATCCTTCTCTCCCCACAGATCTTACAGGCCTGCCTTCTTCAACAGTGGCATTTTTTAGTAGGGCTTCAAATAAAATTTCTGCAGTTTTTTCATTTTTGATAGTTCCTTTTAAATAGGCATCAGCAATAATTGGAGCAGAGTTAGAACCAATCATTACAGCTCTGTGTCCAGGACTTGCCCATTCGGGCAACCATCCAGATTCTTTATAGGTGTTAGCCAAACCTTCCATAATATTATTATTCTGTTCTGGATACATCATATTAAAAAATGGAAAAACCGCTCTAAACGTATCCCAAAAACCATTGTCTGTAAACATATAACCTGGTAATACGTTTCCATTGTATGGACTGTAATGCACCATTTTATGATCTGTATCAAACTCATAAAAGGTTCTTGGAAATAGTAAGACTCTGTATAGGCAAGAATAAAAAGTTTTGATGTTATTACTATTATCATCTTCAATTTTAATTCTACTCAGTTCCTTTTCCCAAGCATTTTTTGCTTTCTCTTTGGTGTCTATAAAAGAATTTTTCCCAATTTCTCTATCTAAATTTAGTTGTGCTTGCTCTAAACTTATAAAAGAGGAGGCTACTTTTACGTTTACCACTTCTCCTTTTTTGGTTTTAAAACCAATGATTGCACCCACATGTTTTCCTTCGCTATTGAGGTTGTTTTTTTGAAGTTCCCAATCGTCTTTCCAAGTGTGTGTCATTTCAAAATCTTTATCAAATTCTGCGACAAAATAATTATGAAAATTATCTGGCACACCACCATTATTGTTTCTGCAATAGCCAATAATTTTACGTTTTTCTGGTAAAATTTTAACCATGGAACCTTTGAAAAAAGCATCTAACATAATGTATGAAGACTCTGCTTCAGGAAAGGTAAATTTAAAATGTGCAGCTCTCGATGTTGGCGCTACTTCTGCGACTACATCATATTCTGCTAGATAGACACTATAATGATAAGGGGTTACCGTCTCTGCTTTATGAGAAAACCATGAAGCTCTTTCATCTTCTTGATACTTTAATTCACCTGTGACTGCCATAAAAGAAAAGGCCGCATAATCATTTAACCAAGGACTAGGTTGATGTGTTTGTTTGATGCCTCTAATTTTATCATCATCGTAATTATACGTCCAGCCATCTCCCATTTTAGATGTCATTGGCGTCCAAAAATTCATGCCCCAAGGGGTGGCAATTGCAGGATACGTATTTCCGTTAGACATACTTTTTTTAGAATCTGTACCCATTAAAGGATTTACATGATCTACTAAATAGGCCTCATTTTTTACGCCTACGGTTTGCCCTTGAACTCTAAATGAAGTAAAAAAAACAATAGTAAGTGCACTTACATGAAGTAGGAGTTTAAAATTCTGTTTTGATTTAATCATGAGCTGTTTTTTTAAAACGTTACAAGAATGTTTGTTGGTTTTGATATTTTTATAAACATTTGAAATCGTTTTATTTAATAATTAAAGTAGCAGTTGATTTAATTTGCTGGCTCAACTCTGTAACGTCTTTTAATTCTGATGTCTGTCATTTCTTTTAATTCCTCATCAGACATGTCCATTTTATTTTCTTTTTTAAGGGATGCTAATCGGGTTTTTAAAGTTGCAATCAACGTACTATTTTCTTTAGTGTCGAAGATGTTATTGGTCTCATTAGGGTCTTTTTCTAAATCGAATAATTCCCATTCATCCATATCATAATAGTAATGGATTAATTTATATCGGTCTGTTCTAATGCCATAATGCGGTTGGACATTGTGCCAATACGGATACTCGTAATAATGGTAATACACAGCGTCTCTAAAGGGTTCTTTGGTTTTGTTTTCTAAAACGGGGACAAAACTTTTTCCTTGCATATCATTTGGAGTTTCGATGCCCGCTAAACTTAATAGGGTAGGTGCATAATCAACATTTAGGACTAAATCGTTGTTGACACTTCCGGCTTTTATTTTTTTAGGATACTTCACCAATAAAGGCATGTGCATTGATTCTTCGTACATAAACCGCTTGTCAAACCAGCCGTGTTCTCCTAGGTAAAACCCTTGATCTGAAGTATATACAATGATTGTATTTTTTTCTAAACCACTTTTCTCTAAATGGTCTAACATCTCACCAATGGCATCATCAACGCCTTTGACCACTCGTAAATAGTCTTTTACATACCGTTGATATTTCCAGTTTTTACGTTCCTGATCTGTCATGTTTGGATCAGGTGTCCAGAATTCACCATCGTTATTTCCGTATTTATTCCAAGCAATTAATTCCTCTTCAGTTAATCCTGATGGCGGTTTAATTTTCACGTCTTTTCTATTCATATGTCCATCAATTCGCATCCAAGAATCTTTCGCGGCTTTTCTACCTTTATAGTCATCATTAAATGTTGCAGGATAGGGGAGTGTAACCTCACTTAAATAATCTTCATAACCAGGTCCTGGGTCCCAAGGTCTGTGCGGCGCTTTAAATTGATACATCAACATAAAAGGTTTCGTAGCGTCTTTTCTGTTTTTCAACCAATTAATGGCATCTTCTTTAATTACGGTTGTAGAAAATTTTCCTTTCTCCTCAACAATACTATCATTTGCCATTTCAAAAACCGGATCAAAATAAGAACCTTGTCCTTCTTTATTAAACAGTACTTTGTAGTAATCAAAACCAGTTGGTGCGGTTCCTAAATGCCATTTACCAATTACAGCAGTTTCGTAACCTGCTTTTTGCAATAGCTTTGGAAACGTTTGTTGTGCGCCATTAAAATCGCCACCACCTTCATTTTTAAAAAATCCATTGACGTGTGCATATTTACCTGTTAAGATCGATGCTCTTGAAGGTCCACAAATAGAATTGGTACAAAACATATTATTAAAACGCATACCGTCATTTGCAATTCTATCAATGTTTGGAGTGGGCGCCACTTCTGCTAAAAACCCTTTGTATGCACTAATGGCAGCCAATGCGTGGTCATCCGTCATTATAAAAAGAATGTTTGGCTTTTGAGAAATAGCTTCTTTTTTTGCTGTTTTACAGCCGATAAGTGAGAGTAGTATAACTAGGGTTACAATGTATTTTTTCATATGAAAGAATCTGAATTTTAATTAAATTATTTTCTATTTAGGCATTACGGCATTTTTACCCCATTCTTTGTTTGGTAACTCACCCAAGTCTAATTTTAAAGTGGCACCCTCCATAATTTGTTGATGCGAAATAAATGGCGAGAAAATCTCTTTCCCGTTGATAAATGCTTTCTGAATGTATTTTTTTCTTTTGCTAGAACCTTCCGCCACAACCGTAAACGTATTTCCATTTTGAAGTTTTATGGATGTTTTTTCAAAAATTGGGCTGGTAATGTTGTAATATGGAACACCAGGTGTTACTGGATATATTCCCATTGAGGTGAACACTACAAAAGCAGTCATGCCACCACCATCTTCATCACCGGGAATTCCAAAAATATTGTCTTTAAACCAAACGTCTAACAAGAAGCGTGTACGTTTTTGGGTTTTCCAAGGCGCACCAAAATAGTTATATAAATATGGAATATGAAAAGAAGGTTCATTCCCCATGGAAAATTGTCCTACCATCCCCGTAGAATTAGAACCATTAACGAAAAAATCACTTTTTCTAATGCCCAAACTTTCTCTGAATAACTGATCTAATCTGTTTTGAGCGGCTTGTTTACCTCCTAACAAATTGGTCAGTCCTGCAATGTCGTGTTGTACAGACCAAGCAAAGGTCCACCCATTATTTTCGTCATAGTACTCTCTATAGCCTTTTCCACCATCCAGTTTTGGATTGATATTCACCCAATTTCCTTCGGCGTCTTTTGGCATAAACAACCTATTTTCTGAATGCCATAAATTTTTATAATCGTTTCCTTTTGGGGACAGTTTTAAATAGTCGTCTGTGTTCCCTAATTCTTTTGCAAATTCTGACACTGCCCAAAAATCATAACTGACTCCTAAAGTCACAGCAACAGGTTGTCTTTTTTCAAAACCATCTACATTTGCAACCGTTTCTTGTTCTCCTTTTTTAAGGGATGGAAAATAGCCGTTTTCGTGATAGAAATCATCTAAAGTGCCTCTTGGATTTCCTTGCCTCCAAGGAATAAAGGTGCCTTCCATTAGGTTTTTTTTGATGCCTGCATATGCTTTTTCTACATCATAGTCTTTCAATCCTTTTCTGTAGCCGTCAATAAAAATAGCAGACGAATGGTAGGCATTCATACACAAATGATTTCCATACACCTGAGGGAATGTGGGCATCCAACCACTTTGTTCATACATTAATGTGTACGAGTTGAGCATTTCGTTTTCCAAGGCTGGATTTAAAATCGTACGTAATGGATGTTGTGCTAAATAGGTGTCCCAAACCCAATCATCTACATAAAAAGGTCGATCGCTTTTGTGTACTTTTTTATCATAACCACTATAATAGTGCCCATATTCATTTACATCCACCATACGTTCGTACGTTCTGTATAGTGATGTATAGAACGTTCTTTTTTGAGCCGTTGTTCCACCTTCAACTCGAATTTGATTCGTTACTTGATCCCAAGCTTTTTTTCCTTCCTTTGATACATCTTCAAACGTTTTCTTTTTAATTTCTTTATTGAAATTTTCTTTCGCTTGTGCATCACTGACATAAGAAATAGCATATTTTATGAGCAAGGTTGAGGCTGCGTTTTCTGTTGCAGTAATTTGTAGTTTATGAGTGTTAAATGTGTAGTTGATGTTTTCTACAGGCTTATTCTTTTCATCTACGATCTCACCATATACATAAATTGTAACAGTATTTACAACGGCATGTTCTCCTCTCGTTGGTTTACTTCTTTTTTCTTGAATGGTAAATGAATTTTTACCTTCAGAAAACAGCATCTCTTTAGTGCCTTTTATTAAAAAGTTTTTTTGTGTTCCCTCTGGGAAATCTACTTTATAAATTGCCGATTTTTTAGAAGGGGTGAAGCTAACTTTAATGTTATCTTCTATTAAATAGGTCGAATACAACCATGGATGTACTATTTCTAAATCGTGATCTATAGCCATTCCTTTATTCCAAGAATTGTTATTCACGTCTCCTAAAGTCGTTTTCATTTGTAGAATTCCTTTTCGTCTGTGTGCGGGTACTTGAAAAGGAAACGCTTGTACCATGTCTGAAATATAATCCTGTTTTACAGGAAACATTCTCAGCATTTGATTTGGTAAATGAATGGTTGGGTACGTTGGCACCAGAAAGCGGGACACATTACCAATGGTTGGATCTATGTATTTGGTATTGTCATCAGTTGCTTGAGCAAAGGAAGTTGTAAAACTTAAAACCGATAGGAGTGCTATTAAATAATTTTTAACCATTTTTATTATAATCTGTTATAGGAACAAATAAAACATCAATGGCTTAATTATTGATTAATAAAGAATTAATTAGGTAGCAGAATCTATAAAATTAATTTATTTTTTTGCGGCTCTTTTCGCTTTTCTATAGACAACTAAAAGCTTAAACTTTTCTATACCAGCTAACACTCTTAAATCTTTGTTATATGCTTTTTCTACTTCTTTAGCTTTTACTTTAAAGGTATCTTTATCATCTGCGTATTCTTTTCTCAAAGCTCTTTTCTTGTTATTTCTATCCAGAATTAACTCTAGAAGTAGTGCGCTTTGATCTTTATCAAACTCCATAACATTAGATAGTTTATCTGCTAACGCTACTGCTTTTTGATTTTTTTGAGCCTGAGCGACGGACACAGTCAAAAGAAGAAGTAATACAATTATTTTTTTCATTTTGTTTAATTTAAATTTTTATTCAAATAAAAGAACATCGCATTAATTTATTATTAATATTGAATTAACTAATAATAAACCTCCAAAACTTTTGCGTTTTCTGCTTTTAAAATAATGTTATTTAAAGTTGCTGGTACTAATAACGTTTCACCATTATTTATTGTGTAGGTTTCTCCTTCAGAAACAATCTCAATTGAGCCTTCTACACACATGTAAATAATAAAAGAATCTATGGCTGAATAATCTTTTTCTACTGTTGAATTGATGTCTAAAATGTTAGTCTTAAAATAAGGTGAATGTACCAATTTATTGGATACATTCTTTTCTATAGAATATTCCGTTTTATAAGTATCATGCACTTCATAATCGATGAAATCAATTGCCAGTTCGTTATGCAATTCTCTTTTTGTACCTGTTTTTGAATCGACTCTATCATAATCGTAAATACGATAGGTGACATCTGATGTTTGCTGTATTTCTGCTAACAAAACTCCTGCGCCAATGGCGTGTACACGCCCCGTTGGAATGTAAAATGTATCTCCTTTTTGTACCGTTTCATGATGCATTACATTTAGAATCGTATTATTTTCCAAATGAGTTTTATAGCTGTCCGTATCAATTTTTTCATCAAACCCTACAATTAATTCTGCATCTTTATCCGCTTGCATTACATACCACATTTCATTTTTACCAAATGAGCCATGACGCATTTTTGCGACTTCATTACTTGGATGTACTTGTATAGATAAGGGTGTTTTTGCATCGATAAACTTTATTAATAAAGGAAATTCTTCGCCGAATTTTTCATAGACCGCTTCACCAATTAAATCGCCTTTAAACTCCATCGTTAAATCTCGTAATGTATTTCCTTTTAAACTGCCTTTTGCGACCTTAGTTTCATCCCCAGAAACATCAGAAATTTCCCAAGACTCTCCAATATTATTCTCTTTATATTGCTTTTTTAATTCTGTCTTTAATTTTTCTCCACCCCAAATTCTATATTTAAATAATGGTGTGAATTGTAAAGGATATAATTTCATTTAGAAAGTATTAAATTAATTTTCGTTTTGATACGCCATCGTAATGTTTAGAATTATTTTTTTTTAACCATTGTAAAAGATTTGCTCTTAATTCTTCTGCTTTCTCATTATATTTTTCTCTATTAGGATTCTTCCCCAATAAATTATTTATCTCTTGAGGGTCATCATTTAAATTAAATAAAACATTTAACACTTTTGAATCTTCTGTATACGGAATCATTAATTTCCATCCGTCTTTTACAATCATATAATTGGGTTGAATAGGCCCCCGGTAATCCCATTCAGTAACCACGTAATTCCCATGATTTGTTTGTTTTTGTTCTATTAAATCACGTAAACTTTCGCCATCAGATTTATAATTTCCAATGTTTAAATAATCCATAATTGTGGCAAATAAATCTACATTAGAAACATAACCATTCACTGTAGTTTCTTTTTTAATTTCAGTGGGCATTTTAATCATTAATGGGATGTGAGAAGATTCTTCATAGAATACATTTTTTTCTCGCATTCCGTGTGCTCCCAACATTTCTCCATGATCACTTGTAAAAATTACCATCGTATGTTCTGCAATACCTTCATCTTCTAAGGTTTCCATTATTTTCCCAATCCAATCATCTAACTCAGTAATTAAACCATAATAATTAGAAATCATATATTTTATTTTTTCCTCATCTGCAAAAACGGTCAACTTATTTCTGCCATTTGCATTAATATAAGGGGAGTTTTGCATGTCATCTTTAATACTAGAGGGTATTGGCATATCGTCAGGATCATACATGCCATGATAAGGTTCTGATGGAATCATAGGCGCATGCGGAAAGTGGAAAGAGGTGGTTATGCTAAACGGTTTGTTTTTTAACCTCTTGATTGCATCAATGGTTTTATTTGCATAATATGCAGTTATCGTATGTTCTTTTGGGATACTCGATTTACCATGATAATTTGGTTGAGAATGACGGTGATTGACTTCTTTTTTAACGTCATTGTAAGTTTTTCCATAATCTATATCTATGGGATCTGGAGCGTATGGTCTTTTAGTAAATCGATCTAAAAGCTCTCCTTTTTGAGGTTCCACTTTGGGAAATACGTCGTTTAAATAATCGAGATACAAATGTCTTTGCCCTTGGGGTTCAAATATATATTTCCCGTTTTTAGCATACTTTTTTGGATTTTTATAGACCTCTGAATGCGACGTTAACACATGCCATTTACCGTAATATTCTGCATGATATCCTTTTTCTGTCAGAATCTCATCAAAGGTTTTCATGGTCATTACAGGGGCATCGTTATAATTGTAGGTTTTATCATTTGTTGTTACTTGGTGTGTGTTCATTGTTGTTCCAGTCAAGATCGAGGATCTCGCAGGTCCACAAACCGCAACAGGTGTATATGCATTTTTAAAATACGCGCCTTGCCTCGCTAACTTGTCTAAATTTGGAGTTTTAACAATTGGGTTTCCAGCAATACTTAAGGCATCATAACGTTGCTGATCTACAATTATAAAAAGTAGGTTTTTAGGTGTTTCATTTACAACCGTATTTTTTTTAGCTATGTTTTTTGTTTTACAACTAAAAATCAGGATTACAATTAAGATTTTAAAAACGTATTTCATTTCGGTTTTAGCTTACTTTTTTATAATTAAGTCTTCTATACTTAAACCTTTCATCGGCAAAGTTATATTCATAGATAACTCTATTGTTTTTTCGCATGTAAAATATTTTAGTCTTACCATTTACTTTAAAAGTTATTGAATCTTTTTCTAGAGTATATGTGAATATTTTTGTGCTATTATTTTTAGAATTTAAAAGAGATCCTTGTCCGTTTTTATTTAATGTGAGAATAAATTTTTTAAATTCCCAAGCGCCCAGAATATCGTCTTCCGCAATGGATTCTTTAGGATACATACCTTGAAGTCTTTTATCTAAAAGAACTTCTATTTGACTCCTATTTTTGTTTTCTAATTGAAATTCTTCGATAAATATTTTGGCAATCTCTAAAACACTATTCTTTAGTACTTCTGGGTAAGATGCATTTAAACAGGTGTGATTAATAGCATCGTACAAAACCACTTTCACGTTACCGCCTTTTTTCTTGATTTGTTCAGCAAATTTTTCTGTTTGTGTGTAATGGCATAAGTCATCCTCTTTTCCGTTTAACAATAAAGTACTCGGGGGATTCTCCCTTAAATTATAAAATGCAGATGCTTTTTTACTTTCCTTTTCCGTCGCTAATCCGTATAATTCTCTTGCTTTTTGACTTGGAAACGTTGATCTTTCCTCTGAATGTTCTACTAAATTATACATGCCTTCTGCACCAACAAATAGTTTACAATTCTTGTATTTTTGAGCCATCATAGCTGCTAATGTGGAGCCTGCTGAGGATCCTCCAAAACCAATTCTTGTAAGGTCTGCATTGTAGGTATCTGCATTTTCAAAAAACCATTGTACAGACGCTTCTAAATCTTGTATAGCATCCGCAAATGTTGCATTGTTGCCTTTACATCTATATGCCAATCCTACATAAATAACCCCTAATTGATTCGCTAGATAATTAGCATCTGTAGACAATCTTGCTGGTGGAACAGTTGTTTCAGTACCGCCATTCCATCCACCGCCATGCACAAAGAAATATACTGGGTTTTTACCAGTAGTGTTTTTTGGTAATTTGATTCGAATAGGAATGTCAAATCCATCAACTTTTGTAGCGATAGTATCAATCGTTTTTTGAGCAGTACTCTTTAAAACAAAACAGCACGCAATAATTACTAGTATTGATCTTATAGCCTTTTTCATATTAATTTACAAATTCAGCGTAAGGCCGGTTAGGAAATGACTTCAAACTTTTTGTCAATAGTATTTTAAGTTCTTCTGCTTTTTCTCTGTTGTCTTCAAAAATGTTTTCAGTCTCACGAGGATCTTTTACTAAATCAAATACTTGATCTGCATCAAAATAAAAAGCACTGCTTTTTGATGCAATATTTCCTAAATGACCATTTCTTGTGTAATAAGGGTATTGAAGTTCTGCACCTTTCCAACCTTTAAATGTTAAGCCTTTATTGATTCTGTTTTGTTTTTGTTTATCATATCTCACAGATATATATTTCCAGTCTTTAGTCATTACACTTCTTGCATAACCCATCTCAAAAAATAAATAATCATGTACTGGTTTTTTATTTCCTTTTAATACCTTTTTTAAACTAACGCCGTCTAAGGTTGACTCTACATTTTTTAATTTTATCCCTGCTAGTTCTAAAAAAGTAGGCGTAAAATCAATATTTTGAACTAACTCGTTATATACTTGGTTCGATTTAATTCCATTTAGCCAGTGCATCATTAAAGGGACTTTTGTTCCACTTTCGTATAAGCTCGTTTTTCCTCCGTTGTAGTTCCCATGATCTGACGTAATTATAATAATGGTGTTTTCATAAATACCTTCTGCTTTTAGTTTGTCTACAACGGCACCAACCGCATGATCAAACCAACGCAACCAAGCATGTGCTACTTTTTTATCAAGATTTTTGATTTCTTCTTTGATTTCTTCTCTAGTGGGTAAGTAGGAGTAATCCGCATCTATCAACCCTTGTCCTGTAAATTTTGGATTTGAATCTAAACCTCTAAAATATTTCCCATTTTTCATATTATAGGGAGCTGGACCATGAGGAACCGTTTCACTGTAATACAAAAAGAAAGGATCGTTTTTGTTTTCATCGATGAATTCTAAAGCAGCTTTATTTTTCCATTCTACATTATGAACATTTAAAGAATCATTGTACTGTTCCCTTAAATTTCCTGCATAAAATGCGTTCGCATAATCAAAACCATATTCTTTAATTACTTCGGTCCATTTTTGATGGTTTTCAAACATTTTTTTTGAAACGGCTGGATCATTTGGATCTGCATTTTTCGCATAGGTCTGGAAGCCATTTTTTTCCCAATTATTTTTATTGTTAACGATATTATGTTCCACAATATGACTTTTACCTACAAAACCTGTTTTGTAACCTACTTCTTGTAATAGTCTTGGTAAATTGGATTTGTCTTTTTCTATTTCAGTATTGTTTTCTACTCTTGTCATCACTCCATCCGGATGCATTCTCATAAAAGCTGGACCCTCTGATCTTCCTGCATAACGTCCAGTTAGCATTGTATATCTACTAGGCACACATACAGAGCTTGATACATACGCGCTGTTAAAAATTATACCATTCTTTGCCAAATCATCTATAATGGGTGTGTGTGCTTCTTTATCGCCATTAAATCCAAAAGGACGCGATTGTATTCTTTTC
Organism: Formosa sp. Hel1_33_131; assembly: GCF_001735745.1. NCBI lineage: Bacteria > Pseudomonadati > Bacteroidota > Flavobacteriia > Flavobacteriales > Flavobacteriaceae > Formosa > Formosa sp. Hel1_33_131. The sequence continues at coordinate 320,549 of NZ_CP017260.1, read as the reverse complement.
TCTGAATCTAAAGGCACCACAGCACTTTGATCATCGGTCATAATAAAGATGATGTTTGGTTTTTTAGTGTTTTGTGCAATTGATTTAGTAGTACTAATTAGTATTAAAAAGAATATAAATCCAATGGTTTTGTAATTATTAAATGTCATTTGTCGTTATTTATTTTTGTTACTTATTTCTTGCATTCCAATTCCGGAAACTTGTGTTTTAAAATCAGCATAAAACGTTTTAAGCTGCGCTATTTTTTCTTTTATTTTTTCATTTTAATTATTTTTCCAAATTTCTTTGGATGACTTTTCTATAATTTTAGATAAATAGTTTTTTGCTTTATAAACAATTGCTGTTTCTGTTTTAGCAAGATTAGTAGATTCCTTTTTATCTTTAGTTAAGCTAAAAAGCATTTCAGCATTCATCTTTTTGTTTGTGTCTTTATTTTTTTCTTCAATGAATTTCCACCCTTCAAAACGAATTGCTCTTCTACCTTGCGCATCTCTATGCACTAATGGGGGTCTTTCATAAAATTTATTAGGTTTTAAAACAGCTTTTTTAAAGCTATAACTATCTGGTGCATCTTCTAAATCTAATCCTTTATTATTACCAATATAATCTGCTAAAAAACAATAAATATCAACTGTTGAGATTGTTACATTAGAAGTTTGATCGCCTTTTATTTCTTTTGGATAATTTACAATAAACGGAATTCTAAAACCTCCATCCCAAATAGTATGTTTATCTCCTTTATAATCTCCATTGATTTGTAATCCTTTGTTGATGGCAAAATTTTCTGGCATTACATTTTTTTTGTTTGGAATATCTCCTCCATTATCGCTCGCAAAAATAATAATGGTGTTTTCTCTAATACCCCTTTCTTCTAAAAATGCAATTAAATCCCCTAAAGAACGGTCTATATCTTGAATAAAATCGCCATAAGCACCTGCATTACTTTTACCTCGCATTTGTGGACTAGGCACAATAGGATGATGAACTGCAGCTGCTGCATAGTATAAGAAGAATGGCTGGTCTTTATCCAAACTTTTCATCCACTCTATAGATTTGTTTGTTAAATCATCTGTCACTTGCTCTGTAACTCTTTGTGGGGCATCATATCCTTTGTATTGTTTTCCATAAAATGATTTTCCGTAAGGAGAAATTTTATCAGAACGCAATCCATAAATTTTATTATTCTCTATATAAACTTTATGCCCATCATCTAAATTATTAGGCAATGCAAAACTATAATCTAAACCATAATCTGTTGGAGCAGGATAAATATTTCCTAATAAATTATTGAACTTTTTTTCTTTAAAACCTAAGTGCCATTTACCAACCATTGCTGTTTTATAACCTAAAGATTGCATATATTTTGGTAATGTTTTTCTTTCAACATCAATTAAAGCTGGGTCGTTCATATTAACAACCCCTTTTTTAAGATTTGTTCTCCAAGAATATTGACCCGTCATTAATGCATATCTTGTGGGCGTACAAACAGAACCTGTTGTATAGGCATTTGTGAATTTTACACCTTCTTTTGCTAGTTTATTTATGTTGGGGGTTTTAATTAGTTCTTCAGAAGCGCCGTAAACATTAGTAGATCCATATCCAAAATCATCTGCAATAAATACAATAATATTAGGTTTTTTTTCTGTATGAGATTGTATCGTATCGTTTTTTGATACAATGGATGTCAGAATAATAAAAACATGAAGAAAAATAGTGAGCATATATAGTTATTTACTTTTTTTTAAAATTTAAGCGGTTTTTCTGCTTTTTAATTTTCCATAGTACATGACATAGCCATAACAAATCAGAGTTAATATGAACGCTTTTTTAAATCCAAAACCATCTATCAAACTGCCAAATGCGAACGGAATAATTGCGCCACCCACAATTGCCATACAAAGCAATCCTGATGCCTGAGCTTTAAGTTCTCCTAAACCTTCTAAGGTTAAAGTAAATATGGTTGGAAACATAATAGAATTAAATAATCCTACTGCCAGGATAGACCACATAGAAATCAATCCTTGCGTATTAATAGATATTAATATCATAAGAATTGCCAATGAAGCAAACATACTCAAGACCTTTCCAGCGTCCATTATTTTCGTTAGGTAGGCTCCAATAAATCGACCAATCATAGCACCTCCCCAGTAAAATATGATGAAAATTCCTAGCAACGATTTTGGATCTGAATTAGAAAATGTTTTATTAAAAACACTTGCGATCGTATTCGCGATGTTCATCATCATTTCATTCTCCATTACAATGACTGCTAAATTCATGTCACTAAAATAATTCACTAAGAAACTACCAATTGCGACTTCTGCTCCTACATAAACAAAAATACCCAGTGCGCCCATAAGCATCAACTTATTTTTTAGCAATGACAAGTACCCACCTTTAGGACTTTCTTGCATCACTTTGGGCAATTTTATAAAAGCAAAAATTAATGCCAGTATCCCAATAAAAGCAGCTATAAGTAAAAATGGAGTTTGAACTGTTGCTGCTTCAGCTGAATAATAATCTACTTTCTCTAAATCTGTCAATAAATTAATTTCTTCAGAGGTCTTAACGGAATCACTCAACAAGAATAATGCACCCACAATTGGTGCTATAGTTGTTCCTAAAGAATTAAAAGCCTGTGATAGGTTCAATCTACTAGAAGCATCTTCTTCTGAACCAAGTAAAGCTACGTAAGGATTGGCAGCAACTTGGAGCACAGTAATCCCTCCAGCTAATGTAAAGTACCCAATTAAAAAAACATTAAAATTTCTGTATTCGGCAGCAGGATAAAAAAGTAAACAGCCTAAAGCCATAATTACTAAACCTAGAACAATTCCTTTTCTATATCCGATTTTAGACAAAAGAGTTCCAGCCGGTACTGAGACCACAAAAAATGCTGTAAAAAATGCAAACTGAACCAAAACCGTTTTGGCATATGACATTTCAAAAACATCTTTTAATCTTGGTACTAAACTATCTACTAAAACAGTGATAAAACCCCAAAGAAAAAATAGGGTAGTCAAAAAAATGAGTGCACTTCTGTATGATTTGTTAGTTGACATGATAAATTTTATTAAATATATTTATTTTTTTACTAGAGATATTTTTTAAGGTAATACGGATGTATTAGATTTTACTTTGGTTGCTTACCACCCATTTCAAATTTTAATGTTCCTCCAGCAATTAATTGCTTATGCGTGAAAAATGGAGTTATTAATTCTTCCCCGTTTAATTTAGTAGTTTGAATGTATTTATTTTCGCTGCTATTATTTTTAGCTTTTATGATGAATTTCTTCCCTGTTGGTAAATTAATTTCTACTTCATCAAAAATTGGACGCCCAATAGAGTAGGTGGGGTCTCCTGGATTAAACGAATAAAACCCCATGGCATTTAGTACATACCAAGCAGACATTTGTCCACAGTCTTCATTTCCGGCCAATCCATTAGGGTTATTAAAATACAATTCGCTCATGATTTGGTCTGTGACCTCTTGAGTTTTCCATGGTTGTCCCACAAAATTATACATATGTGATATGTGATGACTGGGTTCGTTTCCGTGTGCATATTGCCCAATGAGACCCGAAATATCTCCAGAAACATCATCTCCAGTTAACTCAGAACTCGTAGAAAATAAGACGTCTAAATTTTTAATAAATGTTTCTTTACCACCGACTAAATCAACCAATCCTTCAACATCGTGAGGTACAAACCAAGACCATTGATAGGCATTTCCTTCTGTATAATCATCTTTTCTGTGCTTCGAATAACGGGGGTCAAAAGGCTCACGCCATTTTCCATCTTGATTTTTCCCTCTCATAAACCCAGCGTCTGTATCGTAATATTGAGTGTATTTTTTGGAGCGTTTCATAAAACGATTGTAATCGTCTGTGTTCCCTAAATCTTTTGCCATTTGTGCAATACACCAATCATTATAAGCATATTCTAAGGCTTTAGAAACGGATTCATTTTCTAAATCAGCAGGAATAAAATCCATCGTTTCATTATAGAGTTTTCCCTTAGGCATTAAAATATTTTTAACTCTTTCTGATGGAAAAAAGATATCTGTTGTGTCATACGTTGATGCATGAACAACGGCTTCATAGGCTTTCTTTACATCATAGCCTCGAATTCCTTTAGTGTAAGCATCTACAATCACAGAAACGGAATGGTACCCAATCATACACCCAGTGTAATTCCCTTGCAATTCCCACATTGGCAAAACACCCCCTTGATCGTATTTTGTTAAAAGTGTATTTATAAATTCGTTGGTTTTATCAGGATCTGTAATTGTTTTTAAAGGATTGTAGGCTCTAAAAGTATCCCACAACGAGAACACTGTATAAATTTTTTCTTCGTCAGATTGGTGAATTTTCCTGTCCATTCCTCTGTATCTGAAATCGACATCAGAAAACGTATTTGGACTTATAGACGTATGATAAAGACCCGTATAGAAAATTGTTTTTTCATCGTCAGTACCTCCTTTGACATTAATTTTTGATAATTCTTTTTTCCAAGTTTCATGCGCATCATTTTTAACTTTATCAAAATCCCAATGATTAATTTCTGCCTCCAAATTCTTACGAGCACCTTCATAGTCAACAGATGAAATACCAACCTTTGTCAAGACTTCTTCACCAGCTTTTGTATTAAAGGTTAATACGGCCACCAATTTTTTTGACATTCTGTTTGGTAATGTTTCTATTTTTTTTCCATTTTCGAAAAAAGTAACTGTAAAGGGTTTATTAAATTTTGCATTGAAAAAAATATCTTGCGTCACAGCCCAACCTCCAGACCCTTTATAGCCTGCAATTTCTGTATCAGAAATTAATTTAAATTGATGGTTTGGTTTATGATCTGGATAAATGGTATGCGATAAATCTATAATGATACCCGATTCCCCTTCTTTATTGAAGGTGTATTTATGAAAACCAGCTCTTTTTGAAGCCGTCAGTTCTGCTTTGATGTTGTAATCTTTTAGTAACACTGAATAAAACCCTGGAGATGATTTTTCATCATCATGGTTAAATCGAGAACGGTATCCTGAATCTGGATCTTCTGGAGTTCCGGGAATTACTTTTGCTTCACCTGAAAAAGGCATAAACAAAAAGTCGCCTAAATCACTAATTCCTGTTCCACTTAAATGGGTGTGAGAAAATCCTAAAATCGAAGTATCTGTGTAATGATAGCCTCCACAAGCATCCCAGCCCAACGTTCTAGTATCCGGACTTAGCTGCACCATCCCGTAGGGGGTCGTTGCGCCGGGAAACGTATGTCCGTGCCCACCTGTACCTATAAAGGTGTTTACATACTTTGTATTGTCATCAGATTCTTTAGTTGTGGTTTTTGTGACGGTACTAAAAGAGAGTAGGCCTATTACTGTAAGAAGTAGAAAGTAGATTTTTATATTTTTCATAAGTAATTGGTTGTTAGTTTTTAAAATCGTTTGGTATCAGAGATGGATCTGTACCCCAATTTATATTTGGGTATTTCCCCATTTGCAATGTGATGGTTGCGCCATTGATCAAATCATTGTGTGTAAACCAAGGGCCTTTTAGCTCTTTTCCGTTTAAGGTTGCAGACTGTATGTATTTGTTAGTTTCATTACAGTTGGGTGCGTTTATGGTGAATTTTTTACCATTTGGAAGGTTGATGCTGATTTTTGAAAACAAAGGACTTCCAATCGTATAGACGGGGATTCCTGGAGTTATGGGATAAAAGCCCATTGCAGAAAACACCACAAAAGCAGACATGCCTCCACCATCTTCATCTCCTGGAATACCAAAAATATTATCTTTAAACCATGTGTTCAAAAGCATTCTTATTTTCTTTTGCGCTTTCCAAGGCGAATCTGTAAAATTGTATAAATAGGGGATATGAAAACTGGGTTCATTTCCCATAGAATATTGCCCAACAATCCCTGTGAAATCTGGAAATCTTGCATTTAAAGCATAGGTAGATCTTCCTAAATCTTCTCTAAACATTTGGTCTAAACGTTCTTCAAACGTTTTTCTTCCGCCCATTAATTCTTGCAATCCTAAAATATCTTGTTGTACATTCCATAGGTAGGTCCAACCATTATTTTCATCATAATAATCTCTACCACCCATTCCACCATCAAATTTTGGATCGATATCAATCCAATTGCCCTTGGCATCTTTTGGCATAAAAAATCCTCTTTCCTTCCAATATAGATTTTTGTAATTCTGTGCTGTTTTGGAGAAGTATTTATAATCTTCCTCTTTACCTAATTCTTTAGCAAATTCTGCTAATGCCCAATCATCATAACCTTGAGCTAAGGTAACCGCAACCGATTGTCTTTTTTCAAAATCATGAACTCTAGGCTCTGTTTCTTTTTCTTCTGGGTACAATGCTGGAAAATAACCAAGTTCTAAAGCAAGTTTGTCAAGAGGGGCATGTGCGCCCATTTTCCAAGGAATCATGGTGCCTTCTAAAGCATTTTTTTTCATTGCCTGAAATGCTATTTCAGCATCAAAATTAGTAACTCCTTTTCTGTAAGCGTCCAATAACATGATGGTAGAGTGGAAGCCATTCATTGGAGGTGCATCTCCATGAATTTGAGGAAATTGAGGCAACCAACCCGATTGTTCGTACATTCTTACGTAAGAAGCCATCATATCTGATTCCACGTCTGGTTGTAAAATATAGCGTAGTGGATGCAATGCTAAAAACGTATCCCAAACCCAATCATCGGCATAAAAGTCTTGTTCCCCTTCGTGAATTTTTTGGTCGTAATTACTGTAATAGGTTCCGTCTTCAGAAATATTTATCATTCGTTCATAGGAACGATAAAGCGCGGTATAAAAAGTTCTTTTGTACGCATCTGTGCCGCCTTCAACTTCAATTTGATTCATCAAATTAGACCATTTTTTATGCGCTTTTTCTTTTACATTTTCAAAATTGAAATCTGGAATTTCTCTTTCTAAATTTTTCTTTGCTTGCTCACTACTTATAAATGAGATTCCATATTTAAATTGAACTTGATTGATATCTGTATCGTTCCAAGTCATCCAAGAGTTGAGAGTGTTATCTTGAGTTTCTACAGATGTAAACACTCCTTTTTTGTCTGTTACGGCATACACATAGCCCAACATTCCTTCAAAAGATTCGGTTCCCGTAAGAGAACCATCTTCATTTAATTGCCAATCATCACCCGTTAAATCGCTGAGATATAGTTTTCGAGTCGTGTTGTTTTGATAGGTAAATTTAAAGAAACCTGATTGCGCTGCGGGTGTAAATTCTGTAGTAATATTATAATCTTCTAGCCAAGTAGAGTAGTAGTGAGGGTGTGCAATCTCTAACTCTTGATCCCAAGCAGAAATCGGTTCATCGGCTTCATTTATAGCCCCCGAAACAGGCATAATATTAAAAAGTAAATCAGATCGATGCTTTCGTGTTGTTAATGGAAAAGAAGTGATTTGATCGTCTCTGTAGTCTTTTCTTTCTGGATACATTCGTACCATTGAATTTGGCAAATGTATGCGTGTTCTTGTCGGTTGTAAAAAAGGCGCAACGCCTCCAATTTGTGGATCAACATAGTTTACATTATCACTATTTTTTGAGGTGCCTTTTGTTGAGTTACATGAAAATATGAGCAGAGAAATCACTACTATTTTTATATAAATAATAAATTCTATTTTTGGTATAAAGGTCTTTAAATTCATAAACTGTGGAATTATTTTACGTAAGGATAAACGGGCTGCTCTTTTGTTAGAGGAATTTCTTTACGCAACATTTTGGTCGCTTGTCCTGTTTGCCATAAGTAGTAATCTGATGGTAGCCCTTCATAGGTTAGAAATTTACTTTCCCCTACAGGAGGGTTGTTATCTACTTTAAAAATACAAGTACCTTCATCAATTTCATCAAACATGGCAACGTAAATTGTTTTGGCATCAGAAGAAATGGCGTTATAAAATTGTCTCCACAAGAAATCCCCTTTTAAACGCGGTATTTGATTAAAAATAGTCATGTCATTTTTCATGTTCGCCCAACTAAAACCTGGAAACACAACCGGCATATACATCAAATCATTTTCAGAACACCATTGCTGATCTTTTACAGTATAGTTAGCTTTATGCTGATCTGCGGATTCTAAATTATGATACCTTCCAGGGGTCCATGGATGCACAATATCTGCCATCTTAATAACTTCGTGTAATTTTGGATCCTTAACGGCATCTCTGTCTAAAGTCCTCCACGCTGTTGGAACGCCTAAAAGCACGGCACAGTTTCCGTATTCCGGATCGTTTTTAAAGAAATCAATCAGTTCTTTGATATTCTCTAAAGTGTATTTTCTGTTTTCAAAACCAACGCCCCAAAGAGAAACTACCGCTTTTCCTTTATAGGTTAATACATTCGGGTTTGTGGGGTCGTTTAACTTGTATTTTTTAACGAGTTGTTTCCAATCTTTAATAGTGGTTTCTACAATATTAGCAGTGGTAGTTCCTGAAAGATCGTACATTAAACTCAATATTCTGTTGTTGTTTTTTGCAGCTCTAAAACAGTTGTCAAAAACAGTGTTATAATTGTCAATTCTACTTTGACCTCTTGTTAAACCCACCACAAAACGTTGTGCAAATACACCATCAATTCCATAATCTTTCATCCATTTAAAATGGAGGTCAACTGTTTTATAATCTGCTGAACTAAAAACAAATGCGGGTTTATCATCTTTATATTTAAACGCAGTTTTATATTGATTGCTTTTCTTGATTTCGTCCATTTCTGGCCAAAAATCTACAGAAGTACTTCCTGGATAAAATTCAGCGTTGTTGCCATAGTGTTTCCATTTCAAATTTGAACCATCTCCTTTCGCATTAAACCAGCCTTGATAGCCCGCTAAGATTTTACCTTCAATGGAGTTATTAATTTGCGGAAGACTTTCTTTAGTGAGGGAATCACTATTTGTATTGCTTTTACAGCTGTTTAAAAGTAAAATACTAAAGAAAGTAATAAATAGAGTTAGCTCTTTTTTCATTTTAATTTGTCTTAAATTCTTCTTTTAAAATTTGAAGGAAATCTTCTCCATAAGTATCTGCAGATTCTAATTGAGTTCCTCTATTCCAATCGTTAAAAGAATCGACAAGAATAATTTTACTAGCACCAGAAACTCTTCGGGCTACATTAGAAAAACCTCTAAACCAATCTTCATCTTTATCAAATACAGTTATGTTACTTCCTGAATTAATTATTTTTAAATTTATAGATGGAGATATTGTTGGTATGTATTCGATATTATATCCTAGCCAAGTATCTCTATGATATTCCCAAGCGATATCTATAAACTTATGGAAGTTTACGACTCTGTCATTAGCATTCACATTAATGGTGGCATAGGTGTTATGAGTCACAGCATCTACTCCGTTTATAAACCTAAAGTCAAATCTTAAAGTTGGAGTCCATTCATTTTGCATTCCTATTAAATAGAGTTCAACGTTAAGATCTAATAATTCAGCTCTCATTTGCTGGTATAAAGCAGCATTATCGTTGGCGTGAAGGTTGTGGCTATTGTATAAGTAGACGATGTTTTTACCATCTATTTTCATGTAGTTAGGCTGGTCAAAATATGGAATCATTAATTTAAAATCATCAATAAATCGTTGCACTAAGCCTCTGTCTTCTATACGATTGTTGTTATTTAAGCCCATATTTCCAAAATTATAGGAAAGTGCAAAATTCACGTCTTGTGCATTGGAGGCAGCCTGTAAACCATCAATGAATCTGGTATCGGCATTATTTTGGTTTTGATTATTTGCGGAGCGATATCTAAAAATGAAAAAATCTATTCCTGCAGTTTGTGCCTGAGTTACATGTTGTATGTAAACTAATGAATCCCCTACATTTCCGTTGTAAATCCCAATACTAGGTTCTTCAGGAACTGTACTTCTTCTTCCAAAAGTAGAATATTGTGCACCAACAATATAATCTGAAGTTACTGGGACATTCGGAATGGTATAGTTTAAGATACCATCTTCACCCGTTACTACATCATCTTCAGTACATGAAAATGAAATTAAAAATAATGTCATTAAAAATAAATAGCTAAGTTTTTTCATTTTATAAATCTTAAATTATTGTGTAGTCTATGCCTTCAGCAATTAAATCATCTTCAGAATCGCCATAAAAATTTGTTCCAAAATCTTGGTTAAGCTCAGGAACTAGAGTTTCCCATTGAACTGGAGAATAGTCTTCTGACTTATTCATTTGTAGGGGGTTGTAAAGCGTATTTCCTCCCAAATTAAGAATAGCGTCTTGGAATGCAGCATTGTTTAGACCGCCTTCACTTAAAGGAGGGTAAACCATTCTTTCTGGTAAAGGTGCGTAATCAAGACCTGTCGCGCCATCCGGTGCAAATTGATCGATCAATGGTAATTTTCTCGTTCTTTTTTGCATGCACCAAATATCATGACCTTGGTTATAGCTAGCGAGCCATCGTTGTCTTGTGATTTTGTCTAAAGGATCATTTGAAATACCGCTTGTCACAAGGCCAAATAAACCTCTGTCTCCTACACTCGTAGTTCCCCATTGTATACCATCTCTATTTTTATATTCAGTGACTCCAATGGCTCCATATTGTTGAAACGAAGCCTCTATCCCGTCATAGTAATATTGTTCAGCAGATTTAGATCCACCCCAACCTTTTAACTGTGCTTCTGCTTTGATGAAGTTTATTTCGGAATAGGTGATTACATTATACCCCATATCTTGAGCCATAAATAAATCTAATTTAGGTCTGCTAAACCTTCTGTTTGCTAATCCGTTTAATATATTGTCATTTTGATTTAGACCCCAACCTTCTACGCCTGCATTTCCACCCAAAGGCCTTCCAAAATAGGGTAATTCATATTCTACTGTAATTTGTTCTGTAGTTGATCCAGATCTAAAAACGACATCTGTAATGGTTATTGGATCGTTAGAGGGTTCTACGAGTTTAAAAAGTCTTGGATCTTTATATGTTTTAAGATTTAAAAGAAAATGTAAATTCATATAAGGAACAACATCATCATTGGCTTCAATAAAAACGTATCTTGAATAGTTAAATGACCAATTTTCCTGTTCTAAACCCCATTTCATCACAGCGTTTTCTGCATTTGAACCAATTAAGTTTGCTTCATTTGCCATCGCATCTGATCCGTGTTGTTGTGCTAAAACTGGGAACCCTTCTGAAATTCTAAGTGCAATTTTTAAGCGCAGTGAATTGGCAAATTTTTTCCATTTATCAAGGTCTCCATCAAATATAGGATCTTGTGCTAACGTGTCTCCAGAAGCATCTATATTTTCAAAAGCAGTTTTTAATTCAGCTAAAATATCTGTATAAATAAATTCTTCAGAATCATAAGCAGCTGCGTTTTCTCCCTGTAATGCCTCCTGATAAGGTACAGGTCCAAATGTAGATACTAAAATTGAATACACATAACTCTTCCATATTTTGGCAATAGAGACTCTATTGCTATAATTAGAATCATCAGAATAACTATCAATGATATCTTGATTGTTTTTAAGAATATTTACATAAAATCTTCTCCAGTATTGGTCCAGTGCTTGTTCTGTATAAAAATACCGATTGAACTGCCCTCCTTTACCACCATAGAAACTAGCGTAAGTGTTGTATAATTGATCGTTCATAGTACCACCAACGAGGTCTAAAGTGTTTTTTACAACTCCAGCAAAAAGGGCACTTGGTGATGCTTCATTAAATATATACTCATTGGTATTGATTTCCTCAAAATCTTTTGTACAAGATGTTGAAAATAAAATTATGAACACAGATAATTTTAAGCTAACGTATTTCTTGTTTTTCTTCATATTTTCCATAATTAAAATACTATTTTTAAATTAACACCAAGGGTTCTTGTAGGTAAAAAAGAACCAAACTCTATCCCTTGACCATTCCCAGATGTTGTGCCTGCCTCTGGATCGATTCCTTGAGGTGTATTTCTATAAATCGTCCATAAATCTCTTCCAACAACTGAAAGTTTAAGGTTTTTTACTCCTTTTAATTTTTTAATCATTCTTGGAGGAAAGGTATATCCAAAAACAATTTCTCTTAATTTTACATAAGAAGCATCGTAAACAAATCGTCCTTGATCTTGAATACCATCAAAACCATAGAGTTGTGGGTTTAGCCATCTTTGAGAATACACAATATTACCATCCTCATCTCTTTCAGCAACCCAATTACCATCCTCATCTTGTACGCCTAAAGCGGCGCCTCTATAGATAACTCCTTTAGCTCTTTCAGCATCTGCATAATTATTACCAAATAATCCTACTCCTTGTCTCTCATCATTATTTTCTCCTAATATTAGAGATGAAAGTAAATATTCTTCTCTTCCTTGTAAAGATTCTGCATGAATCCCATGATTTACTGCTTTGATCATTGTGGCAGAAAATAACTCTCCCCCCATTTTCACATCAATTAAAAAGTTTAAATTAAATCCTTTGTAGGAAAAAGTGTTCCTTAGACTTCCAATCCAGTCTGCTTGTGCATTTCCTAAATATTGGTCTTCATCCCAACGTACGCGTCCATTAGGTAAAACTAAAGGTGTTCCTGATACGGGGTCTTTTGCTTGCGCATTCCCTCTAATGTTACCAAAGGTTTCTCCAGCTTCCGCATACACTCCAACATTGAAGAAATTTCTTAGTAACAATCGATCCACACCATCGGCTAGAGACACCACTAAAGATTCATTTTTGGACCAATTTATACTGGTATCCCATTTAAATTGGTTGGTTAATATTTTTGCTGATAGAAACAATTCCAACCCTTTATTTTGAATTTCTCCAGCATTGATAATTTTCGAAATAAAACCTGATGTTGGAGTTACTTGTACTGGAACAATTTGATTGTTTGTGGATGACCTATAGTAAGTAGCATCTAAGGTAATTCTGTTATTAAATAACTTAGTTTCAATACCAAATTCTGTAGAGGAAGTTAGTTCTGGTTTTAATTCTAAATTTTTTCGTTGATTTTGTAATGCCAACCATTGTGTGTTGTTGTAGTTTCCACCCTCAATATAATTATTGATAATTCTGTCAAACGACGTATCATTTCCTACTTGAGCAAATGAAGCTCTTACTTTACCAAATGTTAAGATGTTATTTATAGGTAAGAATTTGGTGAAGATTGTAGTACCACCAATGGATGGATAAAAATAGGAGTTATTGTTTGAAGGAAGTGTAGACGACCAATCATTCCTTCCAGTAATATCAATAAAATAGGTATCATTGAAACCTGCAGATACAGACCCAAAAACAGAGTTTATTGTTTTATTATTTGGAAGATATACTGTAGGAGAAAATTCATCACCATTTGATAGGTTCATGATATTTCTTTCTAAAAGTGAAATGGCAGTTTTACGTGTTCCAGATGTTCTTAAATCAAATCTATTAGCTCCTAAAAGGGAAACAATTGAAATGTTGTTGATTTTTTTGGTGTAATTTAAGATCGCTTCATAATTCCTGTTTTCTCTTTTAACAGCAATTTCTCTGTACAATCCGTTTGGATCATAAGCGGCTCCCATATTGTTAAATTCAAATCGATCCACATCATTAATCACTCCATTTATTCTTGTTTTTAGACTTAAGCCGTCTAAAATTTGATAATTTAAAGTCACATTCGCAACAATTCTATTTGTGATATCTTGATTTGTGTTTTCGTATATATTCCAGTAGGGGTTATTAAAAGGTCCCTCGTAATTAAAGGCATTATTGTCTTCATCTTTATAAGGAAATAAATTATTTTGAGACATGTTAGGTAAAATGTACATATAGTTGTTGGCAGGATTTCTTTCACTACCATTTCTATACATTCTGTTGTCTACCCTCTGATTCACATAAATTAAACTGGTATTCACTTTTAGTTTGTCAGAAATTTCTTGAGAGAAACGTACCGCCACATTATTCCTATTGACTCTTTCCGTTCTGTCGATCACATGATCCCCTAAGGTGCTAGAATATGAAAAACGAAATGTATTTTTTTCTGTCGCTCTACTAAAGGATAACGTATTAGTAGCGACTGTTCCTACTTTATAGAGTTCTTTAACATTATTAACGTTGGGTTTATACGTACCAACTTCTCCGTTATAATCTAAAACTTGTTGCCCTAAAAATGGCATTCCATAAGCTCTTCTAAACGCTCCAACAAGAGGAAGCCCTGTTTCAGGGTCTAACTTACTAACATTAGGCGTTAATCTAGCATTGTCTCCTGCACCATATACGTACTGATAGTAAGGATATTCTCTATTTGAGATTACAGAAAAATTTGAATTTAGATTGACTCTAATTTTCCCTTTGCTTTTTTCGGCTTTTTTAGTTGTAATAATAATAACACCATTTGAAGCTCTTGAGCCATAAAGTGCAGAAGCATTCGCCCCTTTTAAAACTTGAATAGAATCTATGTCGTCTGGGTTTAATGTAGAGATAGGACTTCCAAAATCGATATCATCCCCTCCGTTCCAAACGGAAACTCCACCATCTCCTGGTGAGCTGTCAAGCGGTATACCGTCCACAATATATAAAGGTTGATTATTCCCTGTAATAGAAGTAAGACCTCTAATAATAACTCGTGTGGATCCAGTAGGAGTAGAGGAGCTCACAACTTGAACACCGGCAGCTTTTCCTGCGAGAGCATTCAAGAAATTTGTAGATCGAGCCTCTTTCATATCATCTGAATCTACGGATTGGGTAGAATAAGAAAGTGATTTTTTATCGCGCTTTATACCCAATGCTGTAATTACAATCTCATCCAATTCTTCTGTAGATTCCTCAAGTACGGCATTGATTGTTTTGCTGTCTTTAACAAAACTAATCTTTACAGTTGTGAAGCCTACATAACTAAAGGCTAAAACACCTTCCGTTTTATTTTGTGTGTTTATGGTGTAGTTACCATCAAAATCTGAAGACGATCCAGTTTGTGTTCCTTCTAAAAGAATGGTAACTCCCGGAATAGGTTCTCCAATGATATTTGTAATAGTTCCTTGGATGGTGTTTTCTTGAGAAAAAACAAAGAGAGGAAAAATTATAAGCAATAAAATAATTTTTATTTTTTCCATATTTTAAGTTTGGTTGTTTAATTTTTTAAGTGATCTATTAGATCCTATTGAATGACCTATTTGATAACTTATACAAATGAATGTGTTTTTATTAATTTTATATTAATTTTCACTTAACCTATTACAATTAATGTAAAATAGCTGCGTTTTTTTAACTGTAAGCTTCTTTGAAGGGGTAATAGTATTTAATTTTTGACTCTTTTAAATTGAGTTTCTATAGGAATTCCATAGATGTTTTCTAATTGTTTGGAACTTTCTTTATAAAATTTAGAATCGGGGGGTAGGCTGACTGATTTCCAAAATTCTGAATCGTATTTTAAGTTGTAATCCCCAATATCTTTTCCTGGTTTAATATTTTCACTGACTCTTATTTTTTTCCTATTTGTTTCAATGCCTAAAACAATAGCTTCATGTCTGTAAGACAGTTTAATTTCATCTTCTTTTAATTTAAGTAACCGTTTCGTTTGGGGTGATACCTTTTCTCGAAATACATATTCTCTATTATGGTAGCTTAACACCATAGTTCCATCTTTGGTTTTTTTATAAATATATACAGCATTTAAGTCAGATTTTTCTAATCTATAGATGTTGTTTGTATCAGAACCAATGTATAATTTGATCCATTTATTTTTTTTGTTTTTCACTTTTCCTTCCAAAACAATAACATCTTCGCCATCGTATGAAGTGTCATCAACAATCTTCCATTTGTAATTTCTGGGATTAATCCGGATTCTTAAGGGGTTTTGTTTGGCAATCATTTTAATTGCATGAAATTTCTGTTTCTTTTTTGCAAATCTATAATCGTTAGACTTTCTAGCTTCTACAATTTCTATGGGTCCAAATTCTCTGGACGTTGGTCCATTGTCATATACTTTTACATAATGTTCTACTAAAAACCGTGATACATTATTTTCATTAGAAAACCTACGGTATAAAATATTCAATTGATGTCCTTTACTGTAGGTGGTCTCTTTTAGTTTTTTTAATGCAGATTTCACATAAGAAGAAGGATCTTGAATGACGATTTCATCAAGAGATACCAAGTCTTCTTCAAGCGTGACAATTTCAATCTTTTGATCTATAAAATCTTGAACCATTATTTTAAAAGATTTAAACCCAAGCGTAGAAATCGTGATCGTATCGTTTAAATTTTCTTTCGTTAATTTCAAATAAAAACGACCGTCTTCATTACTAATTGTCCCAATAGATTTAGACATAATACTAATGGATGTAAAGGCGAGAGGTTGCTCGTTTACATCCACAATTTCACTTTCAACGATGATCTCACTTTGAGAAAACACACTAATGTGAACTAAACTTACAAAGAAAATGATGAGGTTCTTTTTAAACATTTTTAAGTTGATTATGAATTAATAAAGAATAAACTTTTTTGAAAACTCTTTTCCGTTTTCCATTGCATTTAGAATGTAAACACCTGTTTTTAAGTGCGTTATATTTATAAGTTCCTTAGGATTATTATGATTTTTCTCTAATACCCTAGCCCCATGAATCGTATAAATTTTTATATCTAATGGTAAATTGTTCGTTGAGAATACCTTGATACTTTTGGTTAAATTATAAAAATGAACTTCAAAATTATCATTAGAAATTTGAGTATCATCAACAGATAATACCAACATTGAGTTCCAAGCTCCTGCATCATTCCCATCATCCCCAAAATCTATAGGACTGTCATCTCCATTTGGTGCTTCATCATATTCTACTTTTCCAGAGGTTTCATTAAAACGTAAATTAGAAGAGGTCAAAACGGCGTCTATTTTTGAAGAGCCATATGCATCATCGGATCCGAACCCTTCAGAACTACCAGACAATGAATTTATCAAGTTTAATTGAACCGCTGAGGCACTATTTATATCAGATTCTGGGTTTTCGGTATCTCCCAAACGATTGTCATAAAACAAGGCGTTTTTAATCTCGAAACTTCTATCTCCTTCAATTCTAATTCCTCCCGCTCTTCCGGATTCTGCTGATGTTAAGGTTACTTTGTTACTAAAAATGGTTATGTTTTCTAAAGTATTAGTCGTATTTAAACCTCCAAAATATAAACCACCACCTTGAAACGTTGCCTCGTTATTATAAAATGTATTTTCAGACATTATGACTTCTCTACCATCTCCATAAACATTAATGGCACCACCATTGGCTCTGTCTCCATTTCCGTCCGTTTTATTAATATTTGCAGCGGTATTATTTATGAATAAAGACCCCGTAATGGTTAACGTTCCATCACCAGAACCGCTGATGGCGCCTCCGTTTCCTCGAGATAAATTATTTTTGAAAATGGAGTTTATAATAGTTACATTTCCTTCACTAAAAAATAAACCGCCACCAGCTTTGTCTATGCCGCCTGTAGAATTATCATCAAAAACACTATTGGTAAACGTTAAATTAGAGTTGGCATTCATATTTATGGCGCCCCCATTAATGGATGATTCTTTGTTTCCTTTAAAAGTAATGTCTGAAAAAGAAACATTCAAATCGGGACTACTGATATGAAACAACCGGTCTGTACCTACTTTATTCTCATCTGGTAAAATTGTGGCATTTTCTGTGCCAATAAAACTGAGACTCTTTTGAACTGAAATTTTAGAATTATGTATGACAGTACCAGATATATTAATTGTATTTCCATCGTTTGCTAATGAGTAAGCTTTATGAACAGTTGAAACCGCAGTTCCTGGGCTTGTTCCTGTATTGCTATCCTCTCCAAATTCATCTGCGTAATAATCAGTAATTTCTGGTAAGTTTTGATAAATGGGTTGATTCACGGTCAGTGCTATTTCTCCTCTCAAAGCTTCACCACCTTTTCCTGTTAACCATAAATAATAATCACTAGGCAAACCTTCGTAGTTTGTAAATTGAGTCAATGCACTTGACGGTGGGTTATTATCAACTTTAAAAATACAAGTCCCTTCGTCCATCTCATCAAACATTGCAACATAAAGAGTTTGTGCGCCGGCATCGACTGCATTGTATAATTGTCTCCATAAAAAATCTCCTTTTAACCTTGGAATACTGTTAAGGCTAGAAAATGTGCCTTGGCTTTTCTTTAGATTCTGCCAGCTAAACCCTGGAAAAACGACAGGCATGTATAATAAGTTTTCTGTATCACACCATGCTTTATCCGCAATTATAATATTCTTGTGGCTATCGATACCACTGATATTACTATACCTCCCAGGCGTCCAAGGATGTACAATATCAGCAGATCTTATAACGGTGTGTAATTGAGTGTCATTAACGGCATCACTGTCCAATGTTCTCCAACTTCTTGGCACACCTAATAAAACGGAACAGCCACCAAACGTTGGATCGTTCTTAAAATAGTTAATCAAGTCTTGTACATCGTCTAAATCGTAATTATCTGTTCGATTAAAACCTACGCCCCAAAGTGCAACTACAGGCTTTTGGTTGTAGGTTAATAAATGATTGTTTGAGACATCGTTCACTCCATGTCTTGAAACAAGGGATTCCCAATGCAGTTTCACGTCTTCAACCATTGTTGAAGTGGCGTTAGACCCCGATAAATCGTACATAATACTCACAAGTCTGTTGTTATTTTCCTGAGCAGCTGCTATGATATTATCAAAAACAAGATTATCATTGGCTTTTAATTTAGGTGCATTAGATTTGAGATTCGATGCAAATTGTTGAAAGAAAACCCCATCGATTCCATAATCATTCATCCATTCAAAATGACGATTGATTGTTTTTGTATTTACAGATGAAAAAACATGCGCTGCAGTTTCATCTTTATGTGTAAAAGTAGTGATGTATTTTTCATCGGCATCTGCCTCACTCATATCGGGCCAAAAATCTAAAGTGGCAAAGCCAGGTTCAAATCTTTTAACTCCATTTATACTGGTTTGGTAATGTTTCCAATTTAAATCTTCACCATCCGTAGGCGTATTGAACCAACCTTGGTAACCTGCTAAAACCTTCCCTAAAATTGAAGTACTTTCTGTAGTGACTGTTAGATCTACGCTGGTATCTGTAAATTCTTGATAGGGTCTGTCAATAAAAGTAAGTAATTCGGTTCTTAATGTATTCCTTAGTTCTGTAGCTATTTCAAATTGAGTGTCAAAAAGATTGACTTCTTCATAAGGGTCATTGCTTAAATCAAATAATTGGTCTTTTACATGATACAGTGGGTACGCAGCTGCACTTAAACTTCCCAAAGATACATTTGGGA
Organism: Formosa sp. Hel1_33_131; assembly: GCF_001735745.1. Lineage (NCBI taxonomy): Bacteria > Pseudomonadati > Bacteroidota > Flavobacteriia > Flavobacteriales > Flavobacteriaceae > Formosa > Formosa sp. Hel1_33_131. The sequence continues at coordinate 301,265 of NZ_CP017260.1, read as the reverse complement.
TGTAGAAGGGTAGAGGTACCTGTGTTCCGTTTGGCCCATTGAAAGTGTCTCCGTCGGCTATTCTTTGATTTGTAGCATCATCATAACGCACCGTTACATATTTCCAGTCTTTGGTTCTAATCGCTCTAGAAAACCCTAATTCAAAAAATAAATGATCGTGAACAGCTTCTGTAGCATTATTAGTAATAACTTCTTTTAAACTTACACCATCCATCTCTGAAGTAGAAATATCTACACCCGCAATATCTAAAAAAGTAGGGGCGAAGTCTATATTCTGAACCAATTCGTCGTAAGTAGAAGGCGTCGAAATTCCATCTGGCCAATAGATCATTAAAGGTACTTTTGTGCCTGCATCGTAATTTGTAGATTTCCCTTTGTTAAAATCTCCATGATCGGAAGTAATAACGATGATGGTGTTATCTAACTTTCCTGTTTCCTCTAATTTACTGACAACAGCACCAACAGCATGGTCAAACCAACGCAACCAAGCTTGTTTTATATCCTTTCCAGGTAAATTAGAAATTTCATCTTTTATTTGCGCTCGTGTTGGTAAGTACGAATAGTCTTGTATTAAAACACCTTCAGCTGTGATATTAACGTCTGAATCTAAACCGGCATAAAAATTATTATTATTTGACCAAAAAGGGGCTGGACCATGAGGCACCGTTTCACTGTAGTAAATAAAGAAAGGGTCGTCACTAGCATTCTCAATATAATCGAGAACCGCTTTATTCTTATACTCAACATTGTGAACGTTTAAGTCATCATTTTTTAATTCTCTTAAGTTTGCGGGATAAAATGCATCCACAACATCAAATCCAAAATCTTTAATTCTGTCTGCCCATTTATCATGATTAAATTTCATGGCATCAGAAATTGCTTCTACATAGGGATCATCGGTTTGATCGTATGCCATGAAACCAAAATTGCCTTGTGTATAGGTGTTTAAAAATTCATGATCCACAATGTGAGATTTTCCTATAAAAGCAGTATTGTAGCCTGCAGCTTGTAATAGTTTTGGTAAATTATCTGTATTTTCTTCGAGTTCTATATTGTTTGCAACGCGACTTAATTGCCCTACGGGATACCCGTTTAAGAAATTAGTGCCTTCGGACCTTCCTGCGTATTTTCCTGTTAAAATACTATACCTACTTGGGCTGCATATAGAGGAAGAAACAAATGCATTGTTAAAAACAATTCCGTTACTTGCTAAGTTATCAATAATAGGGGTGTGGACCTTAGAATCTCCATTAAAACCAAAAGGT